>DUUU01000290.1 GCA_012841485.1 Armatimonadota bacterium | reverse complement strand
GGCCCGGCTGCCGCCGGGCCGCGTCACTTAGATTAGGAGAACAGGTTGAGAAGGAGAGAGAACGCCTTCACGCTCATCGAGCTACTCGTCGTCATTGCCATTATTGCCATTCTGGCTGCCATCCTCTTCCCCGTGTTTGCCCGGGCAAGGGAGAACGCGCGCAAGAGCACCTGTCAGAGCAACCTGAAGCAGATCGCGCAGGCTACGTTGATGTACGTCCAGGACTACGATGGCTACTACTTGCGGCCATACCAGTACCAGGGCCCCACCGCGACCTTCCACCCGAACGGCACCCACGCGGCGGGCTTCTACCTCGACTGGATCGACCTCGTCTACCCCTACGTCAAGAACGAGCAGGCGTTCCAGTGCCCCAGCGAAGCCACGATAAGCTACCACGACTGCTACGGCTACATGACCTGGCTGGGGTGGAGATCCGAGGCAGAGGTGACAAGCAATCGCGGCGCCTCTGACCTTGTGATGGGATTGGATGCCACCGATTGCTATATCCAGGATGGCAGGCTCCGCGAGGGGGACCGCTTCTCGTCACGGCATATGGATGGGCTCAACGTCGCCTACCTGGATGGGCACGTGAAGTGGCAGAAGCTCAATTCGCTCACCTACGGCCAGCTTCGCTGGGATGCGACGGAGTCATCCACCCCGCCGGCGTCTCGACCGATGCCCTATCCGTAGGCGCGTTGAGCGGCGCCGGCCCTCAGGAGGCCGGCGCCGCTTCCGCCAGGTATACCTGCATCTCGCAGCGCGCGCAGTCGAAGCGAAGTATCAGGCGCCGGCCCTCGTCATCCACCAAAGAGAGCGGCTCGGCATGACGGGTGCGCGCGCCTTCTCTGGTACATAGCCCCAACTCGTGCTTGAGACAGTAGCGCGTCGTCATCACCCGCCGGCCGCGCAGATCCAGCCCCGATTCCGCCGCGGGCTCGATGGCCATCACGCCATGCCGGCGATAGAACGCTTCCGCCCACCGGTTGAGGACGTTCCCCTCGAACGAGAGCCGCCGCTCGGGGAAGACGACCTCGTTGCGCCTCGCGCCTCCGCGCACGACGGGCCGTGCCGCCGCGCGTGCCCGCGCCAGTTGCTGCAACGTATCGCGGCGCAAGGCGTTGAGCGCCGAGAGCGGCACGAAGGGTACCTCCTCCAGCGCCACCTCCACCTCGGCGCACTCGAACTCCGAGTCGCCACAGCGCGCCAGCTGAGCGCGGATCGTGGCGAGGGCCTGCTCCGGCTTCTTTGCCGGCTCCAGCGGGCAGGCAAGCGTACATTGGGCCCGGATGCCATCCTCATCTACCGCCGCCAGCGAGAGGCCCTCCACGCTCCGCTCCAGCGTCAGCCAGACGGCCACCCGGCGCTGCGGACGGCTCTTCCCCAGCCGCGTCAGAAACTCGTGATCGTGGTTGCGGTAGACGACGGTGCCGGGCGAAATCCCCTCCGTGGAGGCGAGGAGCAGCGCGCCCTCGCGCATGCCGTGAACCCGCGTGCCACAAAGCTCGCCCCTGCGGTCGAAGAAACAGATGCCATCACCGCCATACGCGGTCGCGTGCCCCTCCAGGAAGATGCCTCGCGGGGTAACGCGCGTCACCTTCCCGAGCGGCTCCCCTTTCATCTTCGGAGTATCGTGCGCACCGATGCGTTCGGCACGCCCGTAGAGGAAGTAGGTGGTGCCGCCCCGGTTGAATGTCTTGCTCACGTCCGGCTGGAAGCCCGGACGCGCCTTCCCGGACGAGCTCCGCCGCAGGCCCATCGCAGGCAGCACCTCATCCAGCCGGGCGCGGTAGTGGGAGACCACGTTCGCGACGTAGGCCCGATCCTTCAGCCGACCCTCGATCTTCAGCGAGCGCACGCCAGCCTCCAACAAGGGGCGCAGGTGTTCGCTCAGGTTCAGATCGCGGAGCGAGAGGAGGTGTTGCCTGCGGACCAGCATCTTCCCGCGGGCATCTACCAGGGAGTATGGCTTGCGGCACGGCTGCGCGCACTGCCCGCGGTTGCCGCTGCGCCCGCCCAGGGCGTAGCTGAGGTAGCACTGGCCGCTGTAGGAGACGCAGAGCGCGCCGTGAACGAAACACTCCAACTCGATGCGCGTCTGCCGGCGGATCTCGCGGATCTGGTCGAGCGTCAGCTCCCGTGCCAGGATCACCCGTTGAAAGCCGACCTCTTCCAGGAACGCCACCCGCTCGGGCGTGGTGTTGTGCATCTGCGTGCTGGCGATCAGCGGCAGGGGCGGCAGGTCGCACTCCAGGAGGCCTACGTCCTGGATGATCAGGCCATCGATCCCGAGGGCGTAGAGCTGTTCTGCCAGGCGCACCGCCTCCGGAAGCTCATCGTCGTAGAGGAGCGTGTTCAGCGTCACGTAGACGCGCGCCCAGTAGGCATGCGCATGCGCCACGAGCGCGGCAATATCCTCGAGGCTGTTGCCCACCGCTTCCCGGGCACCAAAGCGTGGGGCTCCGATGTACACGGCATCAGCGCCGCAGTCGATGGCCGTCCGCCCGCACTCCAGGTCGCGGGCAGGCGCCAGCAGTTCGACGGAATCGGTCATACACCCCACCCCAGCATCCCTCTTTGGGCCAGATCCGGCAGGATGGAATGGATGAGAATCGGCGAGAGCTCCTCACGGTCACTCTCACGGCCGAACCAGACGAGTGCCTCGATCTCGGAGGAGGCCACGGGCCGACCCGTGATCTCGCCCCGGTAGAGCTGGATCTCCACCGTCTTCACCACGGAGGGATCATCAGACGCGGCGCGGTCGCGGTAGGTGCCGATATACTCCAGATCGCGCGCGACGACATCGCCCAGCTCCTCATGGATCTCGCGGTGCAGGCACGCCTCGGGCGTTTCGCCCGCCTCAAGGGTCCCGCCGGGCAGGATGAGCCGCGAGAGCCCGCGCTTCCGACAGAGCAGGACCCGATCCTCGCGAATCACCAGCAGCCCGACCTTGTTGTAATCCGCCATCGATTCTTCTCTCCAAAATGGGGCTCTATGATACACGCATTCCGCGTTCTTGAGGAGTCTCGCGCAAGCCCGCGTGAGGAACGGCCTCGCTCATGGCGGAGCGGCAGCACGCACCCGCGAGCCCGGGACCGCGCTGTCACCGGGCGCTGATCGCCTCGGCGGCCTCGGCCAGGCGCTCCCACTCGGCATAGAGCTCTGGCAGCGAGCTGTTGAGCGCCTCATACTCGGCATGCGCTTCCCGGACGAGGTCGCCATCGGTGTAGGTGGAGCCGGCGGCAAGGAGGTCGTAGAGCTCCTGCATCCGGGCCTCCGCAGCGGCGATGCGCGCCTCCATCGCCTTCACGGCCCGGCGCAGGTCTTGGGGGCGCACGCCCTTGCCCGGCTGAACGCGCTTCGGCGGCGGGGAAGGCGCAGCTTTCTCGGCCCGCGCGGCCGCCTGTTCCGCCAATAGACGCTCGCGCTCCTTGCGCCGGCGGTACTCGGCGTAGGTATCATCGTACACGCGGGCCTCGCCGCCCGCGATCTCGACGATCCGCGTCGCGATCCGGTCGAGCAGGTAGCGGTCATGCGAGGCGCAGATCACCGTGCCCGGGAAGGCAAGAAGCGCCTCTTCGAGTCGGTCGCGCGCGGCGATATCGAGGTGGTTGGTCGGCTCATCCAGGAGCAGGACGTTGGCGTGCGACAGCAGTAGCCGCGCGAGCGCCATGCGGTTCGTCTCCCCGCCGCTCAGATCGCCCACGCGCTTGAAGACATCATCGCCGAAGAAGAGGAAGCGTGCCAGCAGACTGCGCGCCTCTTCAATGGTGGCGGCTCCAGCGTCGAGAATCTCCTCCAGGAGCGTGTTCTCGGGGTTCGCGCCGCTCAAGTCCTGCGCAAAGTACCCGGGCTCCACGTTGTGTCCGAAAGCAAAATGCCCCGCATCGGCGTGGACCTGGCCCATCAGGATTCGCAGCAGCGTCGTCTTCCCGGAGCCGTTCGGGCCGACGATACCCACGCGTTCACCTCGCCGGACCACCAGTTCGAGACCGGAAAAGAGCTGCTTGCCATCGTAACTCTTCGAGAGCCGCTCGACGGTGACCACCTCGGTGCCACTGCGCAGGCCCGGGGTGAGATCCAGGTGCATCTCTGCCTTCCGGGTGCGCGGTCGCTCCAACTGAATGCGCGCCAACGCCTTCTCCCGGCTCTTGGCCATTGTCGCCCGGTTTCCCGCGCCGTAGCGGCGGATGTATTCCTCAAGCTTCTCCACCTGCTGAAGCTGCCGCTCGTAGACGGCTTGCTGACGCGCCAGACGCTCCTCACGGATGCGGGAATAGGCCGTATAGTTGCCGGGGTAGCTGTGGATCTCCGCCTCTTCCAGTTCGATGACGCGGGTGACCACGCGGTCCAGGAAGTAGCGGTCGTGCGAAACAACGATCAACGCCGACCGGGTCCGCGTCAGGTACTCCTCCAGCCACTCGATAGCGGGCAGGTCCAGGTGGTTGGTAGGCTCGTCGAGCAGGAGCACATCGGGCTCCTGGAGGAGCAGCATGGCCAGGGCGGCTCGCGTGCGCTGCCCGCCACTCAGCGCGGAGATGGGGAGCCCGTAATCGCTCTCACAGAAACCAAGACCGGCGAGAGTGGCCTTCACGCGGCCCGCGTAGGCCGGGCCACCGGCCTGAGCAAACTCTTGCTGCGCCTCCGCGTACGCCGCGTACAGCTCCTCGGCATCGGGCGGATGGCTCTCCAGGCGCGCTTCCAGCTCCTGCAGGCGCCGCTCCAGCTCCACCAGCCGCGGCACGGCCCAGGTAACCGCCTCCAGCAAGCTCTCGCCGGCAGAGAGGTCCGGCTCTTGTGACAGATAGCCGATGTGCGTACGCGGCAGAAGCGACACTCGCCCAGCGTCCGGCTCCTCTTCCCCGGCGATCACGCGCAACAGGGTACTCTTGCCACAACCATTCCGGCCCACCAGGGCCACTTTCTCGCCAGGCCCAACGATGAACGAAATGGATCGAAGCACTTCATGCGTGCCGTAGCTCTTGGAAAGCTCTCCAACTGAAAGCAGACTCATAGCAGCAGATCGAATGGCACCGGCGCCGTTCCATCCGCGCGGCGCGCGTCGTGACCCCTCTCCCCAGTCCTTTCTCAGCATCATCCCGCGGCAGCACGCCGGGGCACCACCCGCGATCAGGGAAGCTTCCCGTGACCAGGACGAGCGCCTCTCCCAGCGGTCGACCCTCCGCAACGGTCTCTATTGTATCATGACACACCCCAAAACACCAGTGACCGCCCCGTGGGGAGAACTCGAGGGCTCGCCCGCACATCGCGGGCCTGGATACCACGGAAGAAGGGGGTGCCAGCCGGCGCGCGGGGCTCCCCCTTGAAGCGGTCCTCCGAGAATGCCACAATGAACACCCCCCTGGGGCACGGGCGCGCGTTTGTTGACAGGTGACCGGTGATTGGCGTACAATGTGGCGGTCCGCGGTCTCGCGCACCGAGGGCCGTCGGATCGGAGGAGAGTGCGTTGTCAATCAAGGAGTGTTATGAACGGATCCTAGAGGAGATCGGCGAGGATCCGACCCGCGAAGGGCTGATCAAGACGCCCCACCGCGCCGCGGAATCGATCAAGTTCCTGACGCGCGGCTACCACCAGGATGTGCATACGATTCTGAACGGGGCGATCTTCGAGGAGCCCTACGATGACATGGTCATCGTCAAGGATATTGAGTTTTACTCGCTTTGTGAGCATCACCTGCTCCCCTTCTTCGGGCGCTGCCACGTCGGCTATCTCCCCAACGGGCGGATCATCGGCGTGAGCAAGATTGCCCGCGTCGTCGATATGTTTTCCCGCCGGCTGCAGGTGCAAGAGCGGCTCACTCACCAGATTGCCCATGCCATCCAGGATGCCCTCAATCCGAAGGGGGTCGGCGTCGTCATGGAGGCGCAACACCTCTGCATGATGGTCCGTGGCGTGGAGAAGCAGAACTCGAAGATGATGACGAGCTCCGTGCTGGGCCTCTTCCGCTCGGATACCCGCACCCGGGAAGAATTCCTGAACCTCGTCAAGTGTTGAAGGAGTCGTGAGTCATGCAAGTTGGGATTGTTGGCCCGGGCTCGTCGGGAAAGACGACGCTCTTCAATGCCCTGACGCGCGGCAGTGCCGCCACGTCCGCGTATGGGGGACGCCGGGAGGTCAATGTCGGCGTCATCCAGGTTCCAGACCCGCGCTTTGATTGGCTGGTGGATCTCTACCACCCGCGCAAGGTGACGCCGGCCACCATCGAATTCGTCGATGGCATGGGCGGGCAGGAAGCGGGCGAGCGTCGGGGGGACCTGGGGGCCGACTTCTATGCCACGGTCCGGCGCACCGATGCCCTGGCCCTCGTAGTTCGTGCCTTCGAAGATGAGATGGTGCCCCACCCCAAGGGCCGCATCGATCCCGTGGCGGACGCGCACGCCGTCGTCTCGGAGCTGATCCTGGCCGACCTGCAGGCGGTCGAGCGCCGACTGGAGCGACTGGAGAAGCTCGCGCGGGGCGCCAAGGCGGATCGCGCCCAGACGCTCCGCCAGATCGAGATCTTCCAACGCCTCCGCGAGGCGCTGGAAGAGGAGCGCACCGCGCGCGAAGTGGGTCTCACCGAGGAGGAGCAAGCGGCGATCCGCGACGTGGAGCTGCTCACCGATAAGACCATCGTCCTGGTGCTCAACATCGGCGAGGATCAGATCGGGCAGGAGACGCCCACCACCCAGGCCTTCGCCGCCTATGCCGCTGAGCACGGCTACACCTGGATCGCCCTCTGCGCCAAGGTGGAAGCCGAGGTCGCACAGCTCGAGCCGGAGGAGGAGAGCGAGTTTCTCGAGGCGATGGGAATCGAGGAGCCCGCGCGCAACCGCTTCATCCGCGTCTGCTATGGCAGCCTTGGCCTCATCTCCTTCTTCACCGTCGGCGAGGATGAGGTACGCGCCTGGACCATCCGCAAGGAGAGCACCGCCGTCCAGGCCGCGGGAAAGATCCATTCCGACCTGGCCCGCGGCTTCATCCGCGCCGAAACCCTTCCCTACGAGCGACTGCGAGAAACCGGTTCATGGAATGCCGCCAAGGAGAAGGGATACCTCCGTCTGGAGGGAAAGGAGTATCGCGTGCAGGATGGCGATATCCTCCATATCCGCTTCCAGGTGTAAGTGACGACCCACGGAAGTCTCCTGTCCGCCCGCTGCCGCCGTTGGGAAGGCAGCCGGGCGGGCGCCGGAAGCCGGATCACGCGCCTAGAGTCAATAGCGCCGCCGCCCCCTGCCCCGGCCCCACGGGAACAGTAGGAGCAGAGAATGAAGACGATCACACCCTGCCGCCCGAAGTGGCAAGGCACCATGACCGACCGCGAGCGTTTCAACAACCAGATGCATTACCGGCCGGTGGATCGCTGCTTTAATATGGAGTTCGGCTACTGGGCCGGGAACTACCGCCAGTGGTCACTCTTCGTAGAGAACGGTATCACCACCGAGAGCGAAGCCAACCTCTTCTTCAACTTTGACCGCATCGCCTGTGTCACCGGGCGTGTGTGGATGAACCCAGCCTTCGAGCAGAAGATCGTCGGCGAAACCGAGACGACGTTCATCATGCAGAACGGCGACGGCCTCCTCGCCGAGGTACCGCGAGACGGCCACGACACCATCCCCCACTACATCAAGGCGTCGATCACCACTCCAGACGATTGGAAGCGGTGCAAGGAAGAGCGTTTCCGCCGCGATGACCCGGCGCGCAAGGTCGATGTCGAGGCGCTCAAGAAGGCGCACCCGCCGACGAGAGACTACCCCCTCGGCGTCCACTGCGGCTCGATGATCGGCAGGATCCGCGACATGCTCACCTTCGAGGGCCTGGCCTACGCCACCTACGACTATCCCGATATGGTCGAGGATATGGTCGAAACCGCCTGCGTCCTCGTTGAGGACTTTCTCGATCAAGTGCTGGGCGAAATCGATTTCGATTATGCGTCCGGCTGGGAGGACATCTGCTTCAAAAACGGGCCGTTGATCACCGTGGAGTTCTTCGAGCGCGTCGTCGTGCCCCGGTACAAGCGGATCAGCAAGCGCCTGCACGCTCACGGCATCGACCTGTGGTATACCGACTGCGATGGCGACGTGCGCCCCTTGCTGCCCGGCTTCCTGGAGGGCGGGATCAACTGCCTCTTCCCCTTCGAGGTGAACGGGTGCGCTCATCCTGCAGAGCTGCTCAACGAGTATGGCAAGGAGCTGCGCATCATGGGCGGCGTGGATAAGATTCAACTGGGTCGGGGCCCCGAGGCGATCAAGGCCTACCTCGAGACTCTCGTACCCCTCGTCGAGCGCGGTGGCTACATCCCGTTCTGCGACCACCGCTGCCCGCCCAATGTGAAGGTGGAGGATTACCTCTATTACCTCGACCTGAAGGAGCGCATGTTTGGAATGAAGTAGGGAGCCGCGCGCAACTGCTCAGTCGCGCGCGAGGGCAAGCGCGTAGATGGTCGTCGCGCCGGCGGCGCGCAGGGTGCGCGCGCATGCATGGAAGGTAGCGCCCGTCGTCGTCACATCATCGATGAGGAGGATCGGCCCGGCGGGCGCGGACTGACCCTGAAACGCGAAGGCATCAAGCAAGTTCTCGCGGCGCTGCTCCGCATTCAGGCCAACTTGCGGCCGCGTGTGCCGGGTCTTTACGATGAGGTCGCAGCGCAGCGCCCGGCCGCTCCGCGCGGCCAGCGCCCGCGCCAGCAGCTCCGCCTGATTGAACCCGCGCTCGCGTTGCCGGCGCGGATGCAGCGGCACCGGCACCAGCGTCTCCGCCCGGCCCAACACCGGCTCCTCTTCCAACGTCCGGCCCAGCAGCCCCGCCAGCGCCGGCACGACGGCCGTCTTGCCGCGATACTTCAAGGCGAGGATCGCCGCGCGGAGCGCGCCTTCGTACCATCCATAGGCCCGGCAACAATCGAACTCCGCCGGCAGGCTCTGGCAGCGCGCACAGAGAGCGCGCCCGCGGAAGCTACTATGGGGCGAGACCGAGAGGAGATCCAGCGAGCGCCCGCAGCAGTGGCAAAGCGGCCGTTCCACGCGGCGGATAGAGGCCACGCAGGGGGCGCATAGGTGCTCGGGCGAGCCAGCATGGCAGGCGACACAATACGGAGGGAAGACGAGGTCCACCAGGCCTTCCCCCAGCCGTTGGAGCCAGGGCCACACCATAGCGCCCTCCACGCGCGCGGCCTACTGCGGATCGATCCTCGGCGTTCGTTGCTCCACGCGCCCTGTTCAGGCCTCGGCGCCGCTGCCCGCCAGTGCCTCGAAGAAGGCGATCTCCTTGAACTCCTCGTATCGCGCGGAAATCTCTTCCTGAGTCAGGCCGCGGAGCCGGTTCAGACTAAAGTCCTGGATATTGAACGAGGCCATGACACTGCCGTAGACCGTGGCCTTGCGCAGATTCGCCTCCGACAGGTCCCCGGTATAGGCCAGATAGCCGATGAAGCCGCCGGCGAAGGTATCCCCCGCGCCGGTGGGATCGGCCACCTGTTCGAGAAGGTAGGAGGGAGCGGAGAAATGCTTCCCTTTCGTGAAGAGCAAGGCACCATGCTCGCCCTTCTTGATGATCACGCCATCGGGGCCCATCGCCAGAAGATCGCGCGCGGCTCGAAGCAGGCTGAAGGTGCCGCAGAACTGGCGCGCCTCGGCATCGTTCATGAAAACGAGGTTCACGCGCTTCAGCACCTCGCGCAACCGTTCGGGCTTCCGCTCGATCCAGAAGTTCATCGTGTCGCACACGACCAGGCGCGGGTCGCGCACCTGGTCGAGGACCTCCAACTGCAGATCAGGGTCGATATTCGCCAGGAAGACGATGCGCGCATCGCGGTAGGCCTCGGGCAGGCGGGGGTGGAAATCCGCGAAGACGTTCAGGTCCGTCTGCCGGGTGTGCGCCTGGTTCAGGTCATAGTCATAGAAGCCGGACCAGCGGAAGGTCTGCCCCTCTGCGACCTGCAGGCCCTCGGTATCGATCCCGCGCGCGCGCAGGAACTCCACGTGGTGCTTTGGAAAATCGGTGCCGACAACGCCGACGATCTGAACCGGAGCAAAAAAGGAGGCCGACACGGACGCGTACACGGCGGCGCCCCCCAACACGTTCTCCTCGCGTCCGAGGGGAGTCTCCACCGAATCGAAAGCCACCGAGCCGACGATCAGCACGGGCGACGGCTCAAGCGTGGTCGCAGAATTGCTCAACATCATCTACCAACTCCTCCGGAAGGTCAAGATACGGAAAGGCCGTTCGGGCCAGGAACTCGCGGAACAGGCTTCCGCACCGCTGGAGCACCCTGCGCCCGACCTCCGGATTGCACGCATAGAGGCGAGCCAACAGGTTCACCTGGTTCGCCGTATACTCCTCGGCGTAGGAGAGCGTTCGCGCCAGCGCGGCCCGATCACACTCCCAGGCAACGGCCGCCGCTACATCGCTATCCACCTGCCGGACCGCGCGAAGGAGCATCGCCGTCCAGGAGTGTTGCGCCTCCTCAGTGGCGGAGACACGGACCGCCAGGGCAAACTGCACATCCGGACAGCGCACCGCCGCGCGCGCTACGTGGCGCGGTGCCATGCGCAGCAGCTCACCCAGCCGTCCATCCTCCGGATCGGTACACCGGGCGATGATCGTCTCCGCGAGCATCTGGGCATCGATGAACAGGAATCTCCTATCGATCACGGTGCGCCCGCTTCCCACCGCCACGCGCGAGTGTCCCGAGGGTCATCATCACGAGCACGGGCAGCGTCTTCACCTTGCCGATCTTGCGCGGGTTCTTGCAGAGGCGATAGAGCCACTCCAGATTGCAGCGTTGCACCCACCGGGGCGCGCGCTTCACGCGGCCAGAGAAGACGTCGAAGCTGCCTCCGACGCCGATGGCCACGGAGACGCCGGTTCTATCCAGGGAGCGCGCGATCCACTTCTCCTGGCGGGGGATGCCAAGCGCCACGAAGAGCACGTCGGCGCCCGAGGCGGCGATCTCGGCGGTGATCCCCTCCTCCTCGTCCGGCTTGAAGAAGCCATGCCGGGTGCCGGCCACCTGCAACCCAGGGAAGCGCTCTTTCAGCCGCGCCGCCGCTTCCTCCGCGACCCCGGGCGCAGCGCCAAAGAGAAACACCTTGCGCCCACTCTCGGCACACCGGGCGCAGATCCGCTCCATCAGGTCCACGCCAGTCACGCGCTCCTCGAGTGGCAAGCCCAGGTGATGGGCCGCCCAGAGGACGCCGAAGCTATCGGGCGTCACCAGAGCAGCCGTGTTGATGATCTCGCGGAGTTCCGGATCCCTTTGCGCCATCACCAGCATGGAGGTATCCGCGGTGACCACCTGGCGCGCCCCCCCCTCGCGAAGGAAGCCATCCACCGCCGCCACCGCATCCTCCATCGTCAATCGGTGAACCCGAACCCCGAACAGCTCAATCGTCTCCAGCATCGCCCCCCTGATCCAGCGGGCAGGAGGCAACGGCGCTGCCTGCCGCCGCTACTTCCTGCCCCTGCATCCCATCTCCTGCATGCCTCAGCGCGCTATCCGGCCCATCCACGTCGGGGCCAGATCAGGTGCCCATCTCCCAAGAGGCAAGGTATTCCTGCTGCGCGGGAGTGAGCGTATCGATTGCCACGCCCATCGAGTGCAGCTTCAGCGCCGCGATGTTCCGGTCGATCTCGCGGGGCACCGCATACACCTTGCGCTCGAGTTGGCTGGCGTTGCGCGCCATATACTCCGCGCATAGCGCCTGGTTGGCAAAGCTCATATCCATGACGCTGGCGGGATGGCCTTCCGCCGAGGCCAGGTTGATCAGCCGGCCCTCGCCAAGCAGATAGATGCGCCGCCCATTCGGGAGGGTGTACTCATCCACGAAGTCGCGCACCATCCGCTTCGATGTCGCCATCTCTTCCAGCGCGGGGATATCGATCTCCACGTTGAAGTGGCCGGCGTTGCACAGAATGGCGCCGTCGCGCATCGCTTCGAAGTGCTCCTGGCGCAGCACGGAGATATCGCCTGTGGCAGTGCAGAAGATACTCCCCTGCTTCACCGCTTCCGCCATGGGCATCACCAGGAAGCCATCCATCACCGCCTCAATCGCCCGAATCGGCTCGACCTCGGTGACGATCACCTGGGCGCCCATGCCCCGCGCGCGCATCGCGATCCCCCGCCCGCACCAGCCATAGCCGGCGACGACGAACTTCGTGCCCGCGAGCAGGCGGTTCGTGGCGCGCAGGATGCCGTCAATCGTGCTCTGGCCGGTGCCATAGCGGTTATCGAAGAAGTGCTTTGTCTCCGCGTCGTTGACCGCGATGATCGGGTAGCGCAGCACGCCGTCTTTCTCCATGGCGCGCAGCCGGATCACGCCCGTGGTCGTCTCCTCGGTGCCTCCAATGATGTCCGCCATCAGATCCTGGCGCTCGGAGTGGATCACCGAAACCGTATCCGCGCCGTCGTCCATCGTCAGGTGGGGCTTCAGATCCAGCGCCTGGTGGATATGCCGGTAGTAGGTCTCGTGGTCCTCGCCCTTGATGGCGAAGGTGGAGATGCCGTGATCCGCCACCAGCGCCGCGGCCACGTCGTCCTGCGTGGAGAGCGGGTTGGACGCGCACAGGGCCACTTCAGCGCCGCCGGCCTTCAACGTCACGGCCAGGTTACCGGTCTCGGTGGTGACGTGCAGGCAGGCCACCAGGCGCAGGCCCTTCAGCGGCTTTTCCCGCTCAAAGCGCTCGCGAATCAGCGCCAGGACGGGCATCTCCGCCGCCGCCCACTCCATCCGCAGGCGGCCTTTCGGCGCCAGGCTCAGATCCTTGACATCATGCTGCATTTCGTTTCCCCTTGTCGCGTGCCGGGCAGACGCCGTCCGCCCTTCTCAACAGGCGCTCACTCTCTCAGGCGCCCTCATCGCCCCGGCGTGGGCGCCTCGGATTTCCCCGGATCCACCACGATCCCGTCGAAGATCGCCGCGTTGCTCTTCACCCGGCAGTGACGGCCCACGACGCACCGCTCCAGAATCGTGCCGTGCTGGATCTCTGCGCCTTCCCAGAGGATGCTATGCCGGACGATAGCACCCTCTTCGACAACCACCCCGGATCCCAGAATGCTGTTATCCATCACTCGCGCGCCGGACTCGATGATGCATCCATCGCCCAACACGACCGGACGCCCGATCTCCGCGTTGGGAGCGATGCGCACGCCGTCGCCCACCCACAACCCGCGCTCCACCTCGGGGACCGCGAAGTTCACGGGCGCCGCGCCGCTGAGCGCATCGAGGTTGGCACGACGGTATTGCACGAGGCTACCGATGTCGCACCAGTACGAGTGCATTTCGTACCCATAGAAGGGATAGCCCTCGCGCAGCAACCGCGGGAAGAGCTGTTTGCCAAAGTCGTAGGGCACCCCGTCCGGGATCATCTCCAGCACCTCGGGCTCCAGGATGTACACCTGAGCGTTCACCCGGTTGCTAAAGACCTCGCCCCGCCCCGGCTTCTCGACGAAGCGGCGAACCGCGCCATTCTCGCCCAGCAGCACCACGCCGAATTGCGAGGGGTCGTCCACCACGGAGAGCCCGATGGTCACCAGCGCCTTGCGCTCGCGGTGGAAATCGATCATCTCCGAGAGGTTCACATCCGTGAGGTCATCGCCCCCAATGACGACGAAGGTGTCATCGAAGTGATCCGCGACGCGCTTCACGCCGCCGGCGGTGCCCAGCAGGCGCTCCTCGCGCGAGTAGATCACCTCTGTGCCGAACGCCTCGCCGTTCCCGAAGTGCTCCTCGATGCACCCGGCCAGGTAATGGGTGTTCATGACGACGCGCGAGCACCCGTGGCGTACCAGCAGCTCCACCAGGTGCTCGAGGACTGGCCGATTGACCACCGGTACCATCGGCTTGGGCACGGTGCGCGTCAACGGATCCAGGCGCGAGCCCACGCCAGCCGCCAGAATCATCGCTTTCACGGAACGCTCCTCTCCTCGAGCAGCGCGCGTCCGAGCGCCGCGCACGATCCGCGCCGGCGCTTATCGACCGGTGAAGAACGAACGGACCCCATCCGCCACGTACGCGCGCTGCTCCGCGGTCATCTCCGGATAGACCGGCAGCGAGAGCACTTCTTCCGCAGCACGCTCCGACTCGGGCAGGCTTCCCGGGCCCTCGCTCCAGCGGAGATAGGCTTCCTGAAGGTGAATGGGGAGAGGATAGTAGACGGCATTCCCCACGCCTCGCGCCTGCAGATGCGCGCGCAACGCCTCGCGATCCACCTCGCCCTTGGGCGCCCGCACCGTGTACTGGTGGTAAATGTGGTGGTTGCCCTCCACCTCGACCGGGAGCAGCAGGGGCAGGCCCGCCAGTGCCTCGCGATAGTAGGCCGCGTTCGCCCGGCGCGCGTCGTTCCAGGCATCCAGAGCATCCATCTTCGCGTCAAGAATGGCGGCCTGCAGGGCATCCAACCGCGAGTTGTAGCCGATGCTCCTGTAATAGTAGGTGCCACCACTGCCGTGGAAGCGAAGCTCTCGCATCTTCGCCGCCATCTCCTCATCGTTGGTGGTGACCATGCCCCCATCGCCCGCCGCGCCCAGGTTCTTCGTTGGGAAGAAGCTGAAGCCGGCGGCATCGCCCCACGCGCCAGCTCGCACGCCTTGTTGCGCCGCACCGATCGCCTGCGCCGCATCCTCAACCACCCTCAGGTCGTGGCGCTCGGCAAGCGCGCGCAGTTCCGTCATCGACGCGAGCTGCCCGTAAAGGTGCACCGGAATGATGGCGCGCGTTCGAGGCGTAATCTTCGACTCCACGGAAGCCGGATCGAGCGTGAAAGTATCGGGCTGGATGTCGGCAAACACCGGCGTCGCGCCCGCCAGGCAGATCACCTCCACCGTTGCCACAAAGGTGAAGGGCGACGTGATCACCTCGTCGCCGGGGCCAATCCCCATCGCGACCAGGGGAAGGAGCAGCGCATCCGTGCCGGAGGCGACTCCGACCGCGTGTTTTGCTCCGCAATAGCTGGCGATGCGAGTCTCCAGCCGCGCCACCCGGTCGCCCAGGATGAACTGCGCCGACTCAAGTACATCGAGCACCGCTCGGTCGATCTCCGCCTTCATCCCCAGGTATTGGGCACGAAGGTCGGCCATGGGCACGTGCATTACCCCAGAGTCCACCTTTCCCGGCACCCATCTCCGCGAGCATGCGTCTGGCCCAGGGGCGCTGTCCCCAAAGGCATCAGCGGCATCTCTCACCCGCCGATGGGCAGTCATAAGCGCTCATAGGCGCATGGACCGATTATATCAGATGCATAGATGCTTTTTCAAGCAAGCGGGCGAGACGCGAGCCGGGCCGCGGCATGATGGACGGGGCATCCGCCCAGGGCCCATACCCTTCTCGCGCTCTCGCGAAGGAGCTGGCTACGCGGGTTTCTTGGCCTGCGCGTGCTGTCGGAACCACTCGGCGGTCTCGTATAGGCCCTGTTCCAGGCTCACCTTCGGGCGCCATTCAAGCATGCGCGCGGCGCGCTCGATGGCGAGGTAGGTCTGGCGGATCTCGCCCGGTCGCGCCTCGCCATAGCACGGCTCAATGTCGGTGCCCATCACGCGCTGCACCGCCGCGAGCAGGTCGCTCACCGAGGTGCCACGTCCGGTGCCGATGTTGAGCTCCTGCCCGGAGCCTCGCGACATCGCCGCGATGTTGGCCTCTACCACGTCGCGCACAAAGACGTAGTCGCGCAGCATTTCGCCGTCGGGATAGCGGAAGACCGTCGGCGTCTCGCCCCGAGCCAGGAGGCCAATGAAGATGGCCACCACGCCAGCCTCGCCGTGCGGGTCCTGCCGGGGGCCGTAGACGTTGGCATACCGGAGCACCGTGTAATCGAGCTTGTGGACGGCACGGTAAAAATAGAGGTATTTTTCACCCGTATATTTGGTCACTCCATAGGGCGTGATGGGACGGATCGGGTGCGTCTCGACGGCGGGAAGCTGCTCTGGCTCGCCATACACCGCGCCCCCGGAGGAGATGAAGATCACCTTGCGCACCTGGTGACGCACGCAGTTTTCAAGAACATTCAGAAACCCGAGAATGTTGACCTGGGCATCAAACACGGGGTCTTCCACCGCCCGGCGCACATCCATCTGCGCCGCGTGGTGATCCACGATCTCCGGCTTCTCCTTCGCGAAGAGATCCGCCAGCGCGGGATCTTGAATATCCATCTGGTAGAAAGTTGCGGCGGGGTTCACGTTCTCCCGCTTGCCGTTCGAAAGGTCGTCGACCACCACCACCTGGTGCCCATCGGCGATCAGACGATCCACGACGTGCGACCCGATGAAGCCAGCGCCACCGGTCACCAAGACCTTCACAGAATTCCCTCCTTCAGCACACGTCGCCGCGGACCCATGAAGGGACGCGGTCGCCTGACGAAGCAGAAGACGCGACTGAATGGGCGCAACGGCGCGTCTGCGTTCAGTCGTGTATTCCGCAAACCGTCCATTCAGTCGTCTCACCCGCTTCGCCCATCTTCCAGGGCAGGCATGGGCGCCGGCGCGACCGATTGGATGCACGAACACCGGTGCCGGCAACGCCGGAGACGCGGGAGCCAGAATGCCTTGCCGGCGATAAGCGAGGGCGGGGCAGCATCCCGCGGCGGCGCGGAGCCCCTGGCGCGCATCCTGCAGGATGGTCCAGGCGCCTAGACTGCTCCACGCGGCAGAGATTCCCCCATGTGAAGCAAGCGTATTGTACCATCAGCCTGCATGCGAAGTCAAGCGCCCGCTACTCGCGCAGACCGGCTCTCCTGCGCCCCGCGCCGGCATAGGCACCACGGACGCAGGGGACGGACGCGGATGGGAAGGTGGGACACCCCCGGACTCCCTCTCCCGGGCCCCATCCCTACCCTCCGACACTACGCCGACCCCATGGAAGGAGAGCTGCTGTCTGGCGCCGGCGGAGGCCCCTGAAGGGATCGGACATTGCAGCCTGGGGTTTCCGAACTCTGGGAACGCGAGCTGGCCATCGATTTGGGAACCTCAGAGAGAGGGCCACCCCACCGCTCCTAACGCGCCCCGGAAACCGTGATCTTGCCAAGTGGCCCACATGGTAGTATAATACCAGGAGAGGCATCGATCGCAAGGTGTGTTCCCTTGATCGAGTTCCAAGGGGGTGCCCGGAAGACTCTCGCGCCCCGGGATATCCGGCACACTCCCAGTCCGTGCGGGGCATGATACCTACCGTACCCACAGGCTTCATAGGCGTTTATACAGCTCCGCGCGGTATCTAGCGAGCCGGGAGGCATGAGTTGACCGATTACGATGCGCAATTTCTCGATCCTGAAAGGCAGATCAGGGCCGTCCGCAGCCTCATTATGCGTGCAGCCAACCTGACGCAGGTCGATAAGGTCCTGCTAATGCTCGCCCAACGCAGTGAAGGCCGCCTGGTTGCCATTGATCCTTGCGGCGAGTTCTCGCGGTCGGATCTCCGCACGATTCAGGCTCCCCTTTGGCAAGGCGTCTCTGGCGAGGTGTTCCGCACGGGTCGCCCCCAGATTGTACGCGATGCCTCGGACGACACGCGCGAGGACGTGGCGATGCTCCACTCCCTGGGCGCCCGCAATCTGCTCACCGTGCCGATCATCTACCGCTACCGCGACAGTGACGGCGATGTCGTCAAGGAGACCACCGTTGGCGTCCTACACGCGCTCAACAAGCGCCAGGGCGAGTTCGACGCGCATGATCAGCAGATCCTGCTCATCCTTGGCGGGCAGGCATCCCAGCTGATCGCTCACACCGAGCTCTACCCCATCGCTCACGAGTTTGAGAGGACGATCTCCGACACCATCCAGAGCATGAGCATCGGTATGTTGGCGATCAGCGCCGAGGGCATGCTCTTCGAAGCCAACCGCGAGATGCAGCGCCTCGGGATCCGCCGCGAGGACATCGGCAAGCACTATCAGGAAGTCTTCAAGAAGGGCACATCCTTCCTCGCCCAGCTTGTCGAGCAGGTGTTCCGGTACAAGGAATCGCGTGGCACCGAGATCCCCATCGAGACAACGAATGAGGAGGGCAAAGGGGAACCGCGCATCTACCGCATTCAGATCGACCCCATTCTCAACCACGCCAGCCAGCGCAACAATGGCTTTGCCGGCGCCGTCGTCATCCTCCAGGACCTCACCGCCGTGCGCGAAGAGGAGCAGATGCAGAACTCCTTCGTCTCGGTCATCTCGCATGACCTGCGCACGCCGCTGACGGCCATTCAGGGCTTCGTCGATACGATGCTCATGGCGATCAACGACGGCATGCCCTTTGACGAGGACACCACCAAAGAGTTCCTCACTATCATTAACCACAACTCGCATCGAATGCTGCGCCTGGTCAACGACATCCTCGTCCTGGCCCGGCTCTCGAAGGGCATGTCGCTCGAACTCTCGCTGCGCCCTTACGACTTCAAGGCATCGATCGATATGGTGGTGGAGTCGCAGCGCTCCTTCACGCCGCAGTTCCAGTTCGAAGTGGAGGTGCCGGAGGATCTTCCCGAGGTGGTGGCCGACCAGGAGCGGATCGAGCAGGTCGTCTCGAATCTTCTCAGCAACGCCACCAAGTACTCGCCCCAAGGGGGAACGGTTTCCGTCAAGGTGGTGCGCAACGGCGACGAGATCACTGTCTCGGTGATTGACCAGGGCATCGGCATCCCGAAGGACGCCCTGAACAAGATGTTCGGCCGCCTATTCCGCGTCGAGTCAGAGAAGCACAAGGGGATCAAGGGCACGGGTCTGGGGCTCTACCTCTGCAAGACGCTCATCGAGTTGCATAACGGCACGATTGGCGTGAAGAGCGAGTACGGCCACGGCTCCACCTTCTACTTCACGATTCCGATCCAGGGCCCGCAGGCCAGTTCATAGACCGCAAGCCCGGACGAACGCGGCAAAGAGCGGTCGCGATGCACGGTGGCACTCCTCGTCCTGGATCCGCTCGGGGTGCCACTGTACACCCACCACCCAGGGGTGATCTGTGGCCTCAATCGCCTCGATGATCACCCCATCCTCGGCCGTAGCGGCCACAGAGAGGCCCTCTCCAAGCAAGTCACCGGTCACGCCCTGATGGTGCCGGCTGTTCACGCGCATCGCGCCGGATGAGCCGAGGACTCGCGCCAGGCGCGCGCGCGGGTCCAGATGGATCGGGTGCCACGAACTGGCGCCATCCGGCTGCGCGCGGTGGCCCAGGCAGGAGTCGATATTGAGGATGAGCTGGCCCCCGAGCGCCACGTTCACCACCTGAAAACCTCTGCAGATTCCCAGGATGGGGCGTTTCATCGCCAGCGCCGCGCGGACCAAGGCGAGCTCCAGGGCATCTCGGGACTCGTCCACGTACATCTCATGCGACGCCAGGACCGCATCCCACCCCTCGCCAGGGAAAGAAGGGGGATTCGGGTAGGCCGCCGGGTGAATGTCGGGGCCGCCACTGAGGAGAAGGCCATCAAAACGCGCAAGAAACCCGACCGGATCCGCGGACACCTGCGCAGCAGCCCCCGATCTGACACACACGGGCGACCCGCCCGCCTCGCGCACCGCGGCGGCATAGGGATCCCGCTCCGGGGTCCACGTCTCTCCCACGGACCCAACGGTGATCGCAATCACCGGCTTCTGCTCCATCGGTGCCTCCCGGCGCCATTGTAGCAGAAGCTCGGGGGCGATGCAAGCAGCGGATGGCGACGGGGCGTGGGCCCCGGTGAGAAGGCGAGAGTGGCGTAGTCCGGGCGTTCTCCGGCTCAGAGCGCGCTTGCGCCAACCGGGACTCGTGGCCGGCTGCGCGCAGCGCCGCCACGAGTCCCTGCCGGAAGCGGTCGGGCACGCGACCTACATCCCGGCCTGCTTCCCCTTTTCGATGAGTTCACGGACACGCTGGCCGCCCTTTTGGCCGAGCTCTTCGTAGCCCTCGTGTCCGAGTTCCTGCTTCCGTACGTTGCCACCCATACGGCCGAGCTCTTCGTAGCCCTCGTGGCCGAGCTGCTGCTTGCGGACCTCACCACCTTTGCGGCCGAGCTCCTCATAGCCCTCGTGGCCAAGTTGCTCTTTGCGCACATTGCCGCCCATGCGGCCCAGCTCCTCGTAGCCTTCGCGGCCGAGTTGCTCTCTGCGCGTCATGCCACCCATGCGGCCGGCCTCGCGAACAGTCATCTCGCCTTCACGCTCTTCCGCCATCGGTATCCTTTCTACTTCTGTTGCTCGGCCTGCTTGCCCTTCTCGATCAGCTCGCGCACGCGGCTTCCACCCTTCTTGCCGAGCTCAGAGTAGCCGCTGCTCCCCAGCTCACGCTTCCGGATCTCACCGCCCTTGCGCCCCGCCTCACGAACGGTCATCTCGCCACCTTGCTTCGCCATCTCGCTATCACCTCCCCTGTGTCATTGCAAGCGTGCCCTGATGCACGGTGCCATCTTCGGGGGATCCGATCAGTCAACATCCCCCATCACGCTGCTATTACCCATAGCCTAGGTCTGGAAAACATCCCCTGGCGCGAGAGGGGTTTCGGCTCCGCCGCTGCGGCCCGGGAACTGGGGGAGGGACCAACACAAGCGTGGCGCCCCGGTGGCCTATCCGCCCCTTCCCGGTTGCGCCATGCCGTTTCCATCCTGATGTACCCGCCCCGCCAGCATGTGTCCCCTTGACCGCAGGGTACCGCGTGATACAATAGTGGAGAAGTACGCCGCGGCGGGACCGCCCGTCGCTGCCTAGGGAGAAGTAATGACACCGATAGACGAGGCGGTCGGCATCCTCCGCGGCCTGGCCAGCCAGACGAACAGAGTGGAGCCGCACTGCATCGAGTTGCGAACCGACCCGGAGGAGGGAACGTACCTCTCTGTGGAGTACCTGTGCGGCGACTTGGCCCTGTGGGTCCAGGCCCAGGTCGAGGAAGACGGGCAGATCGACGAGAATGGGAAGGCCTGGCTCACGGCACAGCTAGAGCCGATCTCGCTTCCCCAGCCGCTCGGCATCAACCGACTGGTACACCTCTCGCAGCGGCTTCAGGCCATCTGGCCGTCCCTGCACGCCGATATCAGTGTTCGCAACCGTGGCAACGAGGAGTGCATCGTCGAAGGCGAATGGTACGGCGACCTGGCCCCTGGCAAGGGCCGCTCCCTCTTCGCCGCGGTCACCGCCATCCTGCACGAGATGGATGCGGCGGCTCTGGGCCTGAAGGAAGCGTTGCACGATGCCGAGCGAATGCAGCAGGTGGAAGAACGGGTGGCCGGCCTTTTGCTAGGCGTCCAGCACACATCCCCGCGCAGACGCCCGGCAACCCCCTCTAAGCGCCGGCGCGGACACCGGCGATGAGCAGCTGGTGGGCCTGAGCGGCACTGAAAAAGCCGCTCAGGCGGCGCAACACCCAAAGATGCCCCCTGAGCAGCCCGGTCAGCCGGCCTGGATCGGCCGGATCCCCATCGGATGGCTGCCAGCGGGCGCCGGGAGGATCTCGACAGGAGGTGGCAAGTGGACCAGGTCATCTATGAGGAGGAGCAGTGGTTTCCCGACCTCATCACGGCGATGGCCGCCGCGGCGGGGGTCGGGATGGTCATCGCGCTGGCGTTGCTTCCCCTGGCGCGCTGGGCTCGCCCGATGCTCGCCAGCACTGCCAGCTTCCTTGGCACCCTGGCAATCGTTGCGCCGATGCGAACCCGCGTCACCTCGGAGGGGGTGAGGGTGACTTTCGGCATGCTCGGCTGGATCCCTTTTCGGATCGCGGCCGACCAGATCCGGGCCGTGGAGCCGGTCACCTACCGCCCGCTGGCCGAATTCGGCGGCTTGGGGATCCGTTTTGGGCGAGGTGGCAAGCGCGCCTACTCCGCGCGTGGGGATCGGGGGGTGCGCATTCAGACGCCGTCGCGCGAGTACCTGATCGGCAGCCAGCGCCCCGAGGCCCTCGCGCACGCCCTGCGTCAGATCGCTGATCTCTGAGGGGAGAAAGATGGCACGAAGCATCCAGAGTTCTCGTGAACTCTTCCGCCGGGCCCAGGAGGTGATCCCCGGCGGGGTGAACAGCCCCGTGCGGGCGTTTCGTTCGGTAGGAGGCGACCCTCTCTTCATCGAGCACGGCCAGGGAGCCTCCCTGGTAGACGTCGATGGCAACCGCTACATCGACTATGTCGGCTCGTGGGGCCCGCTGATTCTCGGGCACGCGCACCCGCGTGTAGTCGCCGCGGCACAGGCTGCGGCCGCGCGCGGCACGAGCTATGGTGCCCCCACCCCGGGCGAGGTGGAGTTCGCCAAGGAGATCTGCGCCGCCGTCCCCTCGGTCGAGAGCGTCCGTTTGGTGAACTCGGGGACCGAGGCGGTGATGTCGGCGATCCGGCTGGCGCGCGCCTTTACCGGGCGAGAGCGCATCGTGAAGTTCGAGGGGGGCTACCACGGCCACTTTGATGCGCTGCTCGCCCACGGCGGCTCCGGGATCGCCACGCTCGGCATCCCCGACACGCCGGGCGTGCCCGCCTGCTTCGCCGCGCTCACCCATACCCTTCCCTACAACGATCCCGCCGCCGTAGATGCGCTCTTCGCCGCGCGGGGCGACGAGATCGCCGCGGTCATCGTCGAACCGGTCGCCGGCAATATGGGGGTGATCCCGCCTGAACCGGAGTTCCTGGAGCACCTGCGGAGGGTCACCGCGCGCCATGGCGCGCTCCTCATCTTCGACGAAGTGATCACCGGGTTCCGCGTGGCCCACGGAGGCGCCCAGGAGCGGTTTGGCGTGACCCCGGACCTGACGACTCTGGGGAAGATCATCGGCGGTGGCTTCCCTCTGGCAGCCTACGGGGGAAGAGCCGAGATCATGGCACAGATGGCGCCTAGCGGCCCGGTGTACCAGGCGGGAACGCTCTCCGGAAACCCGGTGGCCGTGGCTGCGGGCCTGGAGACGCTGCGTGCC
>DUUU01000289.1 GCA_012841485.1 Armatimonadota bacterium | reverse complement strand
GCTCCCTTGCCGGAGCGCCAGTGCGCGCGGGCGATGGGCAGGCCCGTTTCCAGCCGCTCAGCCTGGTGTTTCGCGTGGCAGGGGTCCACTTCGAGGCGCTCCTCAACTTTGCCGAGGAGAACCCGGGAGAGTTCCTGCTGGCAGAGAGCCCGGTCATGCCCACGGATCCACGGGAGTGCGCCCGGCGCCTGCGCGAGCGCGGCTACCCCTACCTGGCTCTCTCCGCGGCGGGGTCGCTCTTGGGCCCACGCATCCGTGATGGGTCGGTCTTCCCCTGCACGGCGTTCTTCCTGACGCCCACATCCCTCGCAAAGCGCGAGCTGTGCGTGAACGCGACTCGCCTGGCAGACGTGGACGCCACCGATCCCGACCGGCGTTCCGAGGCGTATGCCTCTCTGGCCGCGCAGGCGGAGGCGGCGTTGCGCTTCATGAAGGCGAAGCTGCCCGGGTGCCAGGAGATCGTGCTCTCCGCCGTGGCCCACCGCGTCGGGGTGCGCGAGACGCGCCGCATCCACGGCGAGCAGACACTCAACACCGAGGCGGTGATCGAGGGCCAGGATGCTCCTGACGGCGTCGCTCGCGGGGCGCATCATGTGGACATCCACGGGAGCGGCACCCACCAGGTGCGGATCCCTGTGCGCGATGGTGGTTCCTACGCCATCCCCTTTGGCTGCCTGATCCCTCGCGGGCTCCGGAATCTCCTCGCCGCCGGGCGGTGCCTCTCTTCCTCCCGGGAGGCCAATGGCTCCGCGCGCGTGATGGGGACGTGCCTGGCTACGGGCGAGGCCGCCGGCACGGCCGCGGCTCTCGCGGCAGCGCGAGGCTTGAATGACATCCACCAGCTTCCCGTGGCCGATCTTCGAGACGCGCTTTCGGCCCAGGGGGCAATACTCTGATTCTCGCGCGAGCGTACTTCGTGCCCGCGAAGCCGCTCCGCCGCAAGCCTGCCGCCCGGCCAACGAGCCCTATGCAGTCCGGGCACCCGGCCCCGAGCGCGAATCCTACTCCATTGTGATGTTGAGGAAGGTGCTGTAGGTGCCCGCGGTCTGCGGGATCATCCCCCGGATCTTGTTCGCCGCGTACCACTTCACGTGACCATCGACGAAGGCGACGTTGGCGCCATCGCTGTGCCGCGTGAGCCCATTGCCCATCCCGTTCATGCAGTTTGTGTACGTGTTGGTGCTCGAGATCACGAAGGAGTCTTGCATATCCATGAACATCATCTGGTCCGATGGATACTGCACCGTCGCCTGGCTGCGCCCGTAGCAGCCGTCATAGTTGTAGCCGTAAGCGTTGGTAATGCGCGCTGCTCCCGAGCCGCTGGTGCAGGTCGTCGGCTGCGTGCTAGGACAGAAGAAGACCCGGGTGTTCTTGACATACGACTGCAGGTGGTTCGCCCACCCGTAGTAGTCGTTGATTGCGTTCGGAGCCGCGTCCTGATGCGAATGGCCGAACAGGCACGTGCCCGGATATCGGCCCGAAAGGAAGCACTCATCGTAATCCTGGATGTAGGCGAGCATCGCCGTGGCGATCTGCTTCAGATTGCTCTGGCAGTTCGCCTTGCGCGCATTCTCCCGCGCCCGGGCGAAGACCGGAAAGAGGATTGCTGCCAGGATGGCGATAATGGCGATGACGACCAGAAGCTCGATCAAGGTGAATCCTCTACGGACGTTCATGGCGGACTCCTCTCTTGGGTGATTCCGTACGGGAGAGCACAACTCTTTATACTTTTCGCTAGTATATCAGACGCGTCTGCAAGCGTCAACAGAGGTTTTCCCCCGTGTTCAAAGGCCGCCCCCCGCCCTACCCGGTGTGCCCGCACATCCCTATCCGCATCCGTTCACTTCATCCGTGGTATCGCTCGGCCTCTCCACCGGACTTCCCCAAGGCGGCGCCGGGTGGTATAATGAGTGCAGATAGATTCATACCATCTCATATCGCCGAGAGTGAGAGGATTCGGCGTTGGCAATGCCGGAGCCCGTTTTGTGGTGTACGGCCCGGCCCAAAGAAGTGAACTGGCGATTGCTAGAATGCACCTTTCTGATATTGTACCCGTTTTGAACGATTCAATAGAGTTCCGCTCCCTGGCCGCCGCGGTCTCGGGAGGCGAGCGCGCCCTGTGGAGCGATGGTCTGGTAGCCCCGGCGAGGGCATCCTTACTCGCGGTGTTGCATGCGGCGGCGCCGGCGCGGCCCCTGCTCATCTTGACGCCCAGCACGGAGCGCGCGGATCAACTCGCGGAGGATCTGCTGGCCCTCGGCGTGGCGGAGACGCGCGTCTACCCGCTGATCACCCCGCCGACAGCCGATAGCCAGGAGAATGCTGCGCTGGCTCTCGATACCGGGGCGCTTCGCGAGCGTCTCCAGGTGCTACAGGATCTGGCGGCCCAGGCACCTTCCGTGGTGGTCGCACCAATCGCCGCGGCCCTGCAGCCGGTGCCCGATCCCGCGCGCTTGCGCGAGCGCAGCCTCCTGCTTCGCCCGGGAGAACGCGCGGAGCTCGAAGAGCTGTCGCGCCGGCTGACGGCGATGGGCTACGAGCGCGTCTCTCTGGTGGAAGAGGCCGGGCAGTTCGCCATCCGCGGCGGGATCCTGGACGTCTTCCCGCTGAACGAGACGCACCCGGTGCGGGTTGACCTCTTCGGCGATGAGGTCGATTCCATCCGCGGCTTCGATCCCGCAACCCAACGCTCGCTGCACCCGCAGGAGCGGCTCCTCGCGCTGCCCGCGGCCACACCCGCGGAATCAGAGATAGGCAGCCTCCTCGATTTCGCGGGCGCGACCGCGCTTCTGGTCCTTGAGGAACCGCGGCAGATGGAAGCACGCTGGGAGGAGTACGTCCGGGAACGTATCCCCTGCTCCGCGGAGCAGGCGGAGACTCTGGCCCGGCGCCAGCTGGCCGCCGCGGCCGACCAGATTCGGCAGCATCAGACACTCTACCTCACTCTGGGAGCGCGTAGTGTGCCCTGGGAACCCTCCCCCAAAGCATTCCCGCTTGCCGCGCACACCGGCGGCAACCTGGGAGGCCTGGCCGCCGCAGTGGAGGCGATTGAGGGGTGGCGCACCCAGGGATGGCGCGTCATCGTCGCTTCCGACCGCTCCGACCGTCTGGTGGAGCTGCTGGCGGAAAACCGGATCCCCGTGACGACGAGCCTTGCCGAGGCGAACGGCAGCGCCCCGCCCGTCACCTGTCTCCAG
This sequence comes from Armatimonadota bacterium, assembly GCA_012841485.1. The sequence goes on along the minus strand of DUUU01000289.1, from coordinate 5,778 downwards.
GGCACGCTCTCCGCGGGCTTCGTCCTCCCCTGGCTGAAGCTGGCTATCCTCACCGACAGCGAGGTGCTTGGGGCACGCAAGATCCGCCGGCCGCGGCGCGTGGCGCGCCAGGGCCAGCGCATCACCTCGCTCGCCCAGTTGACGGAAGGCGACTACGTGGTCCACCTGCACCACGGCATCGGTCGCTATCGGGGCCTCGTCACGCAGAGCGTGGATGGCGCCGCGAAGGACTACCTCCACCTGGAGTACGCCGACAACACCCGGCTCTACGTGCCAGTGGATCAGATCGACCGCGTCACCCGCTACATCGGCTCGGATGACCACCCGCCGCAGGTACACCGCATCGGGGGCACCGAATGGGTGCAGACGAAGCGGCGCGCGCGCGCCAAGGTGCGCGAGATGGCCAAGGAGCTGGTGGAGCTATATGCCGCCCGGCAGGCGGCGCAGGGATACGCCTTCGGCCCCGACACCCCCTGGCAGCGCGAGATGGAGGAGAGCTTCATCTACGAGGAGACGCCCGATCAGCTCGCTGCCATTCGCGAGATGAAGGAGGGCATGGAGCGGCCCCAGCCGATGGACCGGCTCATCTGCGGCGATGTCGGCTATGGCAAGACCGAGGTAGCCATTCGCGGCGCTTTCAAGGCGGTGATGGATGGCAAGCAGGTCGCCGTCCTCGTGCCGACGACCGTGCTCGCGCAGCAACACTTCAACACCTTCACCGAGCGGCTGGCGGCCTTCCCGGTGCGCGTGGAGATGCTCTCGCGCTTCCGATCCCCCCGCGACCAGGCGCGCGTGGTGAAAGGCCTCCGAGAGGGCACCGTGGATATTGTCATCGGCACGCACCGCCTCCTCTCGAAGGATGTGGCGTTTCGCGACCTTGCCCTCGTGATCGTGGATGAGGAGCAGCGATTCGGAGTGGCGCATAAGGAGCGGCTCAAGCAGCTTCGTACCAGCGTGGATGTGCTCACCCTCACCGCCACGCCGATCCCGCGCACGCTGCACATGTCGCTTTCGGGCATTCGCGACATGTCGACTATCAGCGACCCGCCCGAGGGACGGACGGCGATCCGCACCTATTGCGTGGAGCGCAACGATGAGCTGATCCGCGATGCGATCCTCCGCGAGCTGGACCGCGACGGCCAGGTCTACTTTGTCCACAACCGCGTCGAGACGATTGACGCGGTGGCTCAGCAGCTGCAGAACCTGGTTCCCCAGGCGCGCTTTGCCGTCGGGCATGGACAAATGCCGGAGGGGCGCCTCGAGAAGGTGATGCTCGATTTCTACGACCGCCGCTACGACGTGCTCGTCTGCACGACGATCATTGAAAGCGGGCTCGACATCCCCAACGTCAACACCATCTTGATCGATAACGCCCCCCATATGGGGCTTGCGCAGCTGTATCAGCTCCGCGGGCGCGTTGGCCGGTCGCCACGCCAGGCCTACTGCTACCTGCTCTTTGACCCGAGGCGTCTTCTTACCGAAACGGCGGAGAAGCGCCTGGAAGCGATCCGCGAGTTCACTCAGTTGGGCTCCGGCTTCCAGGTGGCACTGCGCGATCTGGAGATTCGCGGCGCTGGGAATCTACTCGGGGCCGAGCAGCACGGCTTCATGATCTCCGTCGGCTTCGATCTCTACTGCCGGATGATTGAGGAGGCGGTGAAGGCGTTGCGCGGCGAGGAGATCACCGAGACCTTCCTGCCCGCCGCGGATCTGCCCGTGGATGCGCACCTGCCTTGTGGCTACGTTCCGGACGACCGGCAGCGCCTGGATCTGTATAAGCGGATCGCCGCGGCAAGGACGCACGCTGATGTGCAAGCGATTGAGGAGGAGATCCAGGACCGCTTCGGCCCGCCGCCGGCGCCCGTGCGCAACCTGCTCGAGCTGATCCGCCTGCGCGTCGATGCCGCCGCTGTCGGTATCGAGAGCATCGCCGCCAAGGAGGACCACCTCACCGTGGTGCTAGCACCGCGGAACCGGCTGGACGACAAGGCGGTTGCCCGGCTGTGGCGCCACCCCGTCGCCCAACGTCCGGGGTGGCGCTGGGTGCAGGTGCGCCCCGATCGGATCGTCGTCGAGCTCCAGGGAGGCTCGGCACTGGGAGCGACGGCTGCCGTGGTTCGAGCCCTCGCGGAACCGGCACCCGCTCGCCCATCCAGCAAGGGGAGACAGGGTTCTGCAACACGCCGGAACTCTTGACAGGCGCATGGAAACATTGTATACTCTCCCCGACATATGTGTCTGGGTAGCATCCAGATTTGCCTGCCGCAAAGCTGCTTGCATCTCTCCCTGATTGGTCCAGAGAGGGCTCGCCGGCGGGTGAGCATGCCACGGCGCGGGGTGACTTGCGTGCTTGCGTCTGCCCATGGGGGGGGCGCGGGGTTGTTCCACTCACGCGGTATGGTTTTTTGGCCGAATAGTAGATCGAGTTAGTAGCGGACCTCAGGTGCGTCAGGCATCCTCTGCGGGATGTGTCGTGCACATGGTTTCGCGATGTGCGGCGGCTCCTCCTGGCGACCCGGCGAGGTCCTTTGGATCACGTCGTGGACGGGAGTATCGTATGCCCGAAGTGGAGAGGGTGTCTGGCAAGCACCGTCCTCGGAGGGGCCGTGGCCGGGATGAAACGGCGCTGGCCTGGGTCAAGTGGGGCAGTGTTCTTGTTATCGCGTCTTTGGCTTCGTTCTTTGTCAGCTTGTATTGGATTGCGCCCCGCGTGTACCCGTCGCGCAGCCCGGCTGACACCAGCCCACAAGTATCCATGGAAGAGACGGCTCTCTCCGAGAGCCACGTTGCCCCGCCAACGATAGCGGATCGCGAGAGACCCGGCTCCCGAGTGCGCGAGCCTCGGTCTCGACCGACCACCGAGTCGCTTGGCGAGGCACGCCCGGAGGCACCTGCGGAAGAGAGCCACCACGTGGCGGAGGCCCCGCTTGCCGGGGGTACGACAGGCACAGCGGCGCCCCAGAGCGTCACCGTCCGGCCGGCCCCAGAGCCCGCGCCGTCGGTCGATTTGCCTTCCCAGCCCGCCACCCCTACCAGGGATTGGCCTAAGGCTGCCATCTCTCCAGCAAGAGATGCCGTGCCTTCCGAGGAGCCGGCCCTCCCCACGGCGAACGCGGAGGAGGCCGAGGCCTCGCCGAGTGCGCGCGCGGAGAGCACCGCGGGCAAGAGCGAGGGGCCACTTTTCCGCGTGGAGGTGGGAGCGCCGGCCACACGCGCAGACGCCGAGCGTCTCGCAAGTGAGCTGCGCAAACACGGCTTTGCCTCGCACGTGCTTGTGGAAGGCAGCATTGTCCACGTTCAGGCAGGGGCATTTCGCGATCGGCGCAACGCCGAGCGTCTTGCCACCCGCCTGGGAAACAAGGGGTATGCGGCGACCATCGCCGGCGGTCCGGATGAGTAGCCGGGCGCAGGCGCCGACATACCACTCAGAGACCATCACGCCGGGCGTGACTGGCCATCTGCGCAAAAGCGGAGCGCGGCCCGCGATGGGGGCGCGCCTCTTTTGGGGTACTGGCCGTGGGAGCAGGCTTCTCTCTCCTTACGGCGCGGGCCGCAAGAGGAAGCGGACCATCTCGGGTAGCTCAAGCATAGGCGGCGGGATCAACCCGCAGGCCTGGTCCGAATCAGAAGGGGGACGCACAAGACCATGCACACGTTAGTCCGCGCGCGTCGATCCACACGCGGTCGCGCGGCGGGTAAGACCGGTTTGTTCGCTCTATCCGCTCTGGGGATGCTGTTGAGCACAGCCCCGGCGCGTGCAGGCGAGGCGAATCTCGTCCTGCCGCCCTTGGGCCCCGGTGAGTACACCATCCTCCATATCGTGTTCGCCTCGGCCATCGTCTCGCTGCTCTTCGGCTACTGGCTGGTCCGCAAGGTCATGGCCGTAGACGAAGGCACGCAGGCGATGAAGGATGTGGCGGCCGCGATCCACGACGGCGCCATGGCCTACCTTGCCCGCCAGATCAAGACGATGATCTGGCTGGTCATCGGTCTGGCGATTCTGCTGTTCCTCGTTTACAAGGGCGTCTTCGTGCACGCCGCTGAGCTCGCCCGGGCCACGGATCCCAGCTACACCGAGATCATGTCGCCCACGGCGCTGGCAATCGGGTTGGCGTTCGCGTTCATCCTGGGCGTGGCCGCCTCCTACGGCGCCGGCTTCGTCGGCATGAAGATGGCCGTGCGCGGGAACGTGCGCGTTGCCGCTCAGGCGCTGCGCTCCTACAAGGGCGCTCTCGAGACGGCCTTCCAGGCGGGCTCGGTTGCCGGCATGTTCACTGTCGGTCTCGGCCTCCTGGGCGCGACCATCGTCTTCTACATCTTCCGGCAGGAGGCGATGAAGGTTCTGCTTGGCTTCGGCTTCGGTGGCGCCCTCGCCGCGCTCTTCATGCGAGTTGGCGGTGGTATCTTCACCAAGGCAGCCGATGTCGGCGCCGACCTGGTGGGTAAGGTCGAGCAGGGCATCCCCGAGGATGACCCGCGCAACGCCGCCACCATCGCGGATAACGTGGGCGACAATGTGGGCGACTGCGCCGGTATGGCCGCAGACGTCTTCGAGAGCTACGAGGTCACCCTGGTCGCCGCCATCATCCTTGGCGCCGCGGCCGGCCCGGTGGGCTCGCCGCTTGCCCCGTTCGTGATGAAGCTGATCATGTATCCGCTTCTCGTTCGTGCAGTGGGCGTCGTGGCCTCGATCATCGGCATCCTTACCGTCAAGGGCAAGGATGACGAGAACATGGATCCCATGGCCCCGATCAGCCGTGGCTACTGGATCTCTGCCGGCGTGGCCGTGATCGGCTTCGGCCTGATCACTCGCTTCTTCATGAACGACTTCGTTGCCGAAGACGGCACGTTGATCGCACCGTGGTACGCCTTCTTCGGCGCCACGCTCACGGGTATCATCCTGGCCCTCGTCATCGAGCGCCTGACCGAGTACTTCACGGCCACGGAAAAGGCCCCGGTGACTGAGATCGCCAACTCCACCCGGACGGGCGCGGCCACGGTCATTCTTTCGGGCATGAGCGCCGGCCTCGAGTCCTCCGTGTGGTCGGTCGTCGCCATCGGCGCTACGATCATCGGCTCGGTCCTGATCTTCCCGGGCAGCCCTGCCCTCGCGGCCTATGGCATTGCCCTGTCTGGCCTGGGCCTTCTGACCACCACCGGCTACATGCTCGCCATGGACACCTATGGCCCCATCTCCGACAACGCGAACGGCATCTTCGAGATGTCCGGCGCGCTCGAGGGGAATGAGGACGCCAGCCGCATCGTCGCCAAGCTCGACGCGGTGGGCAACACCACCAAGGCCCTTACCAAGGGTCTCGCTATCGCCACGGCGGTGATCGCCGCCACGGCTCTCTTCCGCTCGTTCATGGCCGATGCCGGCCTGCTGCCGCCCGAGGGGGTGGCCGCTCTCCAGGCAACCGCCCAGGACTTCCTCCGATCGGGTATCCACCTCGATTGGCCGGAGGTCTTCGTGGGCATGATGATCGGTGGCGCGGTGCCCTTCCTGTTCAGCTCGTTCGCCATCAACGCGGTGAGCCGCGCGGCGTTCATGCTGGTGGAGGAAGTCCGCCGCCAGTTCCGTGAGATCCCCGGCATCATGGAGGGGAAGAACAAGCCCGACTATCAGCGCTGCGTCGATATCAGCACCGCGGCGGCTCAGAAGGAGCTGCTCGGCCCCGGTATCCTCGCGGTCTTCACGCCGATCCTCGTCGGCTTCGGCCTCGGCTTCTCCGACCCGCTCAAGGGTGCGGCCAGCCTCGGTGGCTTCCTCGCCGGCGC
>DUUU01000288.1 GCA_012841485.1 Armatimonadota bacterium | reverse complement strand
CGGCGCGAGATCTCCTCGATCGCGGCGCGGAGCTCCGTGTCGCTCTCCAGGCTGCCCTTGATCTTGTTGCACGCCGCGATCACGGTGGAGTGGTCGCGCCCGCCGAAGCGCTCGCCAATCTCCGCGAGTGGCGCGTTCGTGATCTGCCGCGAGAGGTACATCGCCACCTGGCGCGGCAACACCACGCCCTTATCGCGGCGCCTGCTCTTGACGGCTTTGGCATCCACGCGGTAGAAATCGCACGTGGCACGCAGGATCGTCTCCACCGTCACGCCCGAGGAGCTCTTGCGGCCCACGTAGCTCACGAGCGTCTCCTCAGCAAGCGCGCAGGTCAGCGGTCGGCGCGTGAGCGACGAGCAGGCGATGAGCTTGATGAGCGCCCCCTCCAGCGCGCGCACGTCGGATTCGATCAGGTTGGCCACGAAAAGGAGCACCTCTTCGCCGATCGCTATCCCCTCTGCCTCGGCCTTGCGGCGGAGGATCTGCACGCGAGTTTCGAAGTCGGGCGCGCCGATCTCGACGATGAGCCCGCTTTCCAGGCGCGAGCGCAGCCGGTCCGGCAGGAGCGGCATCTCGCGCGGGCAGCGGTCGCTGCAACAGACGATCTGCTTGCCCGCCTCCTGCACGGCGGTGAAGGTGAGGAAGAACTCCTCCTCCGTGCTCTCCTTGCCGGCCAGGAATTGCAGGTCATCCACGAGCAGCACGTCGGCGCCGCGGTAGCGTTTCCGGAAGGCATCCGTGCGCCGTTCGCGTAGCGCCGTCACGAACTCATACGTAAACGCGTCGGCGGTGACGTAGACCACGTGTTGGCTGGGGAAAAGCCGGACTGTCTCGTGGCCAATCGCTTGGAGCAGGTGGGTCTTGCCCACGCCTACGCCGCCGCACAGGAGCAACGGGTTGTAGGTAGACGCGGGGGCGCTGGCAACAGCCATCGCCGCGCGCCATGCCAAGGTGTTGCTCTGGCCCACGGCAAAGGTGTCGAAGCGGTACTTCGCGTTCAGACGCTGTCCGGCAGGAGAGGCCGGCCTGGGTGCTGGCGCGGCGCGCCCCGTCTGCCGCGGCGCATCCGCCCCCTCCGGGGCTTCCGCGCCTGCCCGGAAGCACAAAGGCAGCGTGCTCCCGACCAGGCGTTCCAGGATCTCCTCCACCGCGCGGCGGCACCGTTTCTCCACGAAATCTGGGGAATAGCGGTTCGTCACCTCCACCGCCAGCGTTCCATCTTCGAGGCGCACGGCGCGCGAGCCCTGAAGGCACTCGTCCTGGAGCCGTTTGTCCGGCGGGCGGTGAAGAGCCGTGAGCACACTCTCCCACAGCTCTTCGGCGCTGGCGAACAACCCATCAATATGCAACTGCTTCGTCATAGAACGTCCGGATCAGAGACGGAAGAGACCCAGGCGCGCAGTCAGCGTGAGGATAGGGAGTTCAGCGCAACTGGGCGATGTGCGTCCATTATAGCACATCCAGCGAATGGGTGGGAGGGGCGGGCCTGGAGGGAGATCCTAAGCGGGACGCGCCCTCGCGCGATTCTGGGGGGAATTGGGGGAGTGGCAAAAAGGGAACCGGAGGCCCTGGGGCCCTATTCGAGACCCAGGGCTTCACGGAACCAGATCGCCATGCGCTGCCACCAGGCACGCTGCTGGGCGCGTTGCCTGGCCTTCTCCAGCCAGCCTTGGGGCAGCTCCACCGAGTAGAAGGCGCGCAGCTCGCGCATCATCTCGATTTTGGCGGGCTCGGGCAGGTGGGTCGCTCGCGTCACCCCGTAGCGGTTGAAGTAACGCTCCAGAATATCCGCCCCCTGATCGGCGACAGCCTGGGGCACATCCGGTACCGAGCGATGAACTTTCTTCATTGTCTGCCTGCGCCTCTCAAGAAGAAGCAGGCTGCCTTGCTGGCCGCGCGGGCGTGACACCCGCATCCGCCTAGCCTAGGGAAAGCGTTCGGGCCAGGCGGGCGGGCCCGCTCCCAGGCCGGCGCCGCCCGCCCTCCCACGCTGCCGGTCGGGGCAGCCTGCAACAGGCTCCTTTGTCGGAGCACCTTTTCCCCCATTCAGTGGGTGACAGCGTACAGATCCGTCACCAGGTCCACGCGTTGTTCCGGGCAAAGCCGCCTCGGTGTCAGCTCATCCATAGAGAGAGGAATGCGGCTCTGGCGCTCGTAGTCCAGATGCAGGTCGATCAGCTTGACCATTTCGGCCGCCTTCTTCGTCTCGACCAGCGGATCCACCTCCGGGATCGTCGTCTCGGGTGCTTCTACCGCATCCTCGACTGTCGTATCCAGAATCGGCGCATCCAATTGCATGACAGCTCTCCCTCCTTGTTGCTTGGTCCGGAGTTACCCCGGTGTCGAATCCACTAAACGCACGGGCGGCGCGCCGCGCGCCGCGCGACACGCTCGGTGGCACACCTCGGCTCCACGCGAACAGAGTCGGCTGCACAAAAGAAGCCAACAGGAGTCGGCCCAGGCGCGAGCCCAAGCCCCACCCGGACGGCGGTCCACGGGTTGCCATCCTCGGGGCAGTGTGGTATCATACGAATGTGCTGAGTGGCCAGGCGCGCCCCGCGCCGCCAAGGGCCAGCGGCACACTGGCTCGCATGACACGGAGGATAAGGTGCCACTCCGACGCGCTCATCGGCGCACGATACACTCGCGGGGGTGGATCCTGGCGATCGCTCTGATGCTGGCTCAAGCCCCGGTGCAAGCCGCGGGCGAGTTCGAGGATCCCTCCGCATCGCTCGCCATCGAGGCCACCGCTCCCTCTACGGAAGCGCGTGACCTCGACGCGCGGCTCTTTCGCGCCATCAATCTAAAGCCCGGGCATAAAGATGCCCTCGACCCCCTCTTGCTCTCCATCATGCCGCTCGGGGACCGCACGGCAATCGCCATCCCCCTCGGCCTCTATGCCTGGGGCCGGATGGAGGACAACAAGCAGCTGCGCGACGCGGGTGTTCTCACCGCGGCCGCGCTGGCTTCCAGTGCCCTCGCCACCGAGGGGCTGAAGGGGCTCGTGGCGCGCAAGCGCCCAGCCGAACGTTTCGGAGATGCCCAAACCCGCATCGTTGGCCCCCGTGCTGCCGACGGACGCTCCTTCCCGTCGGGCCACACGTCCAACGCATTCGCCTGGGCGACCGTGCTGGCCGATCTCTATCCCAAAGCCTCCCCGGCCTTCTACGGAGCGGCGAGCGCAGTCGCGTTCGGGCGGGTGCGCCTCGGCGCACACTACCCAAGCGATGTCCTTGTCGGGGCGTTGGTCGGCTACATGGCAGGCCGTCTGGTCGTGAGCAACCGCGACTTCCTGATGCGTCGGGAGGATCCCCCCTCGGGGGGCACCGCCGTGGGCGTATCGCGCCAGTTCCATTTCTAGATCATTCCACCAGGCCGGCGCTCCGGCCAACGCCCCGGCATCCCGATCAGGGCGTAGCGCCCTGGTCCCCCCTTGCCCGGCGGCTGCATAGCGGAGCGAACGCTGTGATGGCGTTTAGTCAACCGCGCCTCCGGGTAAACCGTTACGCGGGTGAAGACGAGGTTCCGCCCATCGCAGCGGGCAGCCTCGCCCGGATCCAGGACTATCCCGCGCACTTCCGGTCCCGGCACGAGCGCACGCGCTCTGCAGGCCAACTGGCGCGGACAGGGCGGAAGTGGCCACCCGCCGCGTACCGATGGAGGGGCCATGATTTCGGACACGACCATCGCCAGGTCGGCCAAGTCGGCGCTGGCGAATGATCCCCGCGTGGGGGCGATGGATATCACGGTACACAGCTACCGCGGCCGCGTGCAACTCGTGGGGGAGGTCACCAGCCTCGAGCAGATGGAGGCGGCCGAGGAGGTGGCGCGCAGCGTTCCAGGGGTGGTGGAAGTGATCAACAACCTCCGCCTGGTGCGCCTGACCTCTCGCCACGAAGTCATGGAGGAGAGCTGATGCCCCGGCGCGTCGTGCTGGCATTGGTCGCGGATATCCACTGCCGCCCCGAGATCATCGATGATCTGCGGGAAGGGCTGGCGCCCGTCAACGACGACGCCGACATCCTCGTTATGTGCGGCGACCTGTGCAACATGGGCCGCGTGGAAGAGGCGAAGGCGCTCACGGGCGTGCTGCGCACCGTGCAGATCCCGATGGTCGCCGTCCTCGGCAACCACGACTACCACTCCGGGCATGTCACCGAAGTGATCGCGATCCTGGAGAACGCCGGGATCCACGTCCTGCGAGGCACCGGGTGTACCATCAACATCGATGGTACGACCGTGGGCTTCGCCGGCGCCAAGGGCTTCTGCGGGGGATACGGTACCTATTGCCTCACGCCCTTTGGGGAGCAGGGCATCAAGCGCTTCATCAACGAGACGCATGATGACGCCAACGACCTCGATGCCTGCCTGCAGACGCTCCATACGGATTACCGCGTCGTGCTGTTGCACTATGCCCCCATCAAGGAGACGCTCTTCGGCGAGCCCCCAGAGCTCTATCCCTTCTTGGGGTCATCGATCCTGGCCGAGCCGATCGATAAGCATGGGTGCGACCTGGTGGTCCACGGGCATGCGCACAACGGCGTGGAGGAGGGGGAGACGGCGGGCGGCATCCTGGTGAAGAACGTGGCGATGCCCGTCATCAAGCGCTCCTATGTCCTTCACGAACTCGATGCCAACGCGCGGACGCGCAAGGGGAAACGATAACGTGGCAATCAGAGAGCTTCTAGAGAGCATCGGTGAGCGCGTCGGACGCGCGGGCGTCTCCATGGTTTTCGGCGAGCCGCGCGTGGTGGGTACCCGCACGGTGATCCCGGTCGCCTCGGTCTCGTTCGGCTTTGGGGCCGGCGGCGGGGAGAGCGCGGGTGACGAGGGGGAGCAGCCCACGAGCTCCGGCGGAGGCGGCGGTGGCGGCGGCAAAGCCACTCCCGTCGCCATCATCGAGGTCTCGGACGAGGGCACCCACGTCCTCCCCATCGTCGATATCACGCGCATCCGCCTGGCGGGATTCGCCTGCCTCGCCCTGGGGCTCTGGGTCCTGGGGCGCGCGCTTCCCCGAATCATGCGCCACCGCTGATCGCGGCGGCCGAGCCAGTGCCGCAGGCGCGTCAGTCCCGCGGCAGAAGGAGCACGGGCGAGGCCCGGAGGCCGCGCGCCTCGCTGAGCCGGTTTTTCGGCCAACCGGATCTAGCGCGGGCGTATCGTGTACGTGCAGCAGTGGTGGCCCGCGAGAAGGTGCTCGCTTCGCCCCACCACCGCGGCATCGCCCAAGAGGCGCTCGAGCAACGCCCTCTCGCTCTCGCAGAGAGGCGGGAACTCGCGCGCCGTACGCGCCAGCGGGCAGTTGTGCTGCCGGAGAACCAGGAGCTCCTCTTCCCGCGACCATTCGGCCATGTACCCCGCCTGGCTCCACGCGCGGGCCAGAGACTCCACCCGCTCGCCCAGCGGCCGCGCGCCATCGCGTGCCTCGCGGCACGCCGACTCTATCTCCCGGTGATACGCATCCACCGCCTGCCTCAGCAAGTCGTCTCCGCCCATGGCGGAGAGGTGGCGCAGCACGGCGGAGAGCATCGCCGCGTAGGCTTGCGGGAAGAGCGCCTCGGCGGCCTCTGTCAGCGCGTACACCCGCGCCGGCCTCCCGACCGGCCGCCGAACGGTCGTGGAGCTCACGAGTCCCTCCAGCTCCAAGCTATCCAGGTGCTTGCGCACCCCCACGGGGGTGATCCCGATGCACGCGCAGAGATCCTGGATGGTTCTTGGCCCCTCCCGACGGAGCAGGCTTAGTATCTCATGGCGAGTGCCCGTCAGCTGCCGTCTCATGCTATCCACTCCCACCCGATCTCACCCAATCGCAGCCTCATCTACTTATACCAGGAGGCGCCGCCTTTGTAAACCAGAGCGTTGATTTAGTGGCCGCTCGCGCCATTGCCCCCCCCAGGCACGTATGTTATAATGAGAGCCAATCGGGGGACCCCACCGTGGTCCGCCTGGTGGAGCAAGTCCTATGATGGGTGGAGATCCAAAGAGAACCCGCCTCCTGGCGATGGATGTGGATGGCGTGCTCACCGACGGCACGCTCTACCTGACCGCTTCGGGCGACGAGATGAAGGCGTTCCACGTGCGCGATGGGATGGGGATCGCGCTGGCCCTCTGCGGCGGGTTGGAGATCGCGTTTGTCACGGGGCGCTCGTCGGATCTCGTCCGCCGGCGCGCCACAGAGCTGGGCGTCCGCCACGTGCTGGAGGGAATCCACGACAAGCGCGCTGCCCTGATGGAGCTGGCGGAGCGGCTGGGCCTAGCGCCCGCAGAGATCGCGTTCGTCGGCGACGACCTGAATGACCTTCCGGCGCTCTCCTGTTGCGGGCTGCCGGTCGCCGTCGCGGATGCCCCTCAGCAGGTGCGCGCCGCCGCGGCCTGGATCACCGAGGCGCCAGGGGGTCGTGGCGCCATTCGTGAAGTGGCCGAGCGCATCCTGGAGGCGCAGGGCAAGCTGGATGAGGCGATCGCGCGCTACCTCTCCGGCAGAACGCGACAGTAGGCGAGTTCACGCATGCCCTCTCTCGTCCTGCTCCACACCAACGACATGCACGGCCGGCTCGCGGCAGAGGCCGCCGCGCGGATCCGTGCCGAGAAGTCGCGCGATCCGAACACGCTCTTGGTGGATGCCGGCGATGCTCTTCGCGCCGGCAATCTTGGAGTGCCGCTCGCGAGTGAGACGGTCCTGCGGCACATGAACACCGCTGGATACGACCTGATGGCCGCGGGCAATCGCGAGACGCACCTCTGGCCGTGGGCACTGCGCGCCAAGCTCCGGCAAGCCGCGTTTCCCGTGCTCTGCGCCAACGTCACCGGACCCGGAGTCGCCGCGGGGGATCCCGTCGCCCGCACGCCCGCCGAGCTGCGCGCGCTGGCCGGAAGCGAGGCGCTGTATCGCCCTTATGTGATCGTGCGGCTCCCCAACGGCCTCCGCGCCGGGATCTTCGGGTTAACCGTGCCGATGGTGACGCGAGAGATGGCCGCGCGACATTTCAGCAGCTATCTCTTCACGGATCCGGTAGAGACGGCCCGCGACCTGGTGCCGCTTCTCGCCAGGAACGCCGATCTCGTGGTAGGCGTCCTACACCTGGGGTTGGGGCGCGATTGCGAGATTGCCCGGGAGGTCCCCGGCATCGATCTCCTCGTGGGTGGCCACACGCACGACCTCCTGCCCGAGCCGGTGGTGGTCGGCCGGACCGTCGTGCTTCAGGCGGGAAGCTATGCGCGCTATCTAGGGAGGGTGGAGGTGAGCGTCGAGGCGGCCGGCGTCTCCGTGCGCTCCCATCTGCTTGAGCTGCGAGAGATGGAGGGAGGGGCACAACGATCGGGGTGACCGCGCTGCTTCTGGTGCTCATCCTCGCGGCCATCGCGGCCGGGGTTGGCGCACGCCTCCTTCGCGGGCTGAGGCTGGCAGATGAGCCTCTTTCCGACCGGTTCGTCTTCGCCACCGCTCTCGGGCTCGGGTGCGTGGCCTACGCCATCTTTGCCCTTGGCGCGCTCCAGCTCTTCCGGCCGGTGCCGATGCTCCTGCTACTCGCCGGCCTCCTGGCCTGGGCCGCCGCGCCTGCGCTTGCCCTCGTCCGGGAGGCCTGGGCCGGTCTGCGTGCCGGCTGCAGCTCTCGGAGCCTCCTCTCCCTGGCCCTCGGCGGTGCCGTTGCCCTCTTGATGGGGCTGGCGCTGGTCGCGGCTCTGGCTCCCCCGGCTGGCAACGACTGGGACGGTCTCTCCTATCACCTGGCCGATCCGGCGATCTACCTGCGCCGCGGGGGAATCGTGCCGCTCTTTTGGGAGTCGCACTCGAATTTCCCCTTCACCGTGGAGATGCTCTACACGGTGGCGCTCCTGGCCAAAAGCGCGGGCGCGGCACGGGCGATTCACTGGCTCTATCTGGTACTCGCCTGCCTGACGCTGGCCTCGGCGTGGCGCCGGATCTGGCCCGAAGCAGCGCCTGGCGCGCGCTGGCTGGCGCCCCTGATCCTCTGTTCATCGCCGATCGTGCTCTGGAGCGCCACGGTGGCCTACATCGACCTGGCGCTGATGGCCTACGAGCTGCTGGCGCTCTACGGCGTGGTCCTCTGGTGGAAGACGGGGCGCACGGGCTGGCTGTGGGCGGGAGCCATCGCCCTCGGGTTTGCCCTCGGCACGAAGATGACCGGCCTGCTCTTCCTAGCGCTGCTGGCGCCTCTGGTATTGGCGGCCGGTCTGCGGGCGAAGGAGAGCTGGGGAGGCGCTCTGCGGCGAGTAGTGGCATGGGGGGCCATCGCCGTGGCCATCGGCGCGCCATGGTACGTGAAGAGCTATCTCTACACGGGTAACCCAGTCTATCCCTTCTTCTACCACCTATTTCCGAACACGCGCTACTGGAACGCGGATCTCGCCGCGATCTACGCGAAGCACCAGGATGACGATTTCGGCCTGGGCGACACCCTGGCCCATCTGGTGTCCGTGCCGTGGGACCTGCTCGCGCATCCAGACAGCTTCACCGATGGCGCCCCGGCATTCCGCATCCTCTTCGGCTCGCTTGGCCCCGCTTTCCTGGCGCTCGCACCTATCGCGCTCTTCCTGCGCCGGCGCGACCCGCTCGCGTTCGGGTCGCTCCTTTTCGCGGCAGCCTACGGCGTGCTCTGGTTCCACATGACGCAGCAGACGCGCCACCTCCTGCCGGTGGCACCGCTGCTGGCACTGGCCGCGGCGCGCGGGTTGAGCGCGCTGGTTGACGAGCGCCGGTTCGCACGCTTTCCGGGGTTTGGCGCCGCGGGCGTGCAGGCGGCGCACGCGCTCCTGATCGGCGTTCTGATGGCCGGGCCGGCGTGGCCGGTCGTCACCGGGCGCATTCCCGCGCACGACTACCTGCGGAATGCCCTCGACATCTATCCGATCTGTGAGTACGTGAACGAGTATCTGCCGGAAGATGCGCGCTTGCTCCTGATTCACGAGGTGCGCGGGTTCTACCTGGAGCGCAACTACCTGTGGGGGAACGAAGGCCACCACGCCGCCATTCCTTGGTCCGGGTTCCGGAACGAAGCCGAGATGCGCCGCTACCTGCACCAGGAGCT
>DUUU01000287.1 GCA_012841485.1 Armatimonadota bacterium | reverse complement strand
GCGACAGCGTGGGCGAGATCCTCGAGGCGATGGGTGTGCGCCACGTTGGCGGCCCGGGCTCGACCGCGGCGCTGGCGCTCCTCAACGATGCTGTGAAGAAGGGAGGCGCCTTCGCCTCGTCGTCGGTGGGCGGTCTCTCCGGGGCGTTCATCCCGGTGGCGGAGGATGCTGCTCTGGCGGCCGCCGCGGAGGCCGGCCACCTGCGCGTGGAGAAGCTGGAGGCGATGACCGCCGTCTGCTCCGTGGGCCTCGATATGGTGGTGCTCCCCGGCGACACCACGGCGGAGACCCTCGCCGCGTTGGCCGCCGACGAGCTGGCCATCGGCGTGGTCAACCGGAAGACAACGGCGGTGCGCCTGGTGCCGGTACCCGGCAAGTGCGCGGGTGACCGGGCCGTCTTTGGCGGGCTCTTCGGCGAGAGCCCGATCCTCGCGATCCCGACCGGTGCCTCGGATGCCTTCGTTCGCCTGGGCGGGCGGATTCCCGCGCCCCTGGTCAGCCTCAACAACTGACCCGCTCGCTTCAGATGTAGTACATCTCGGCTGGGGCGTTGTGCTCCTCGTCGGGCGGCTGGAGAAGTAGCGCGCCTGGTTCCTTGGGACGCACGCAGACGACCATCTCCGGCGCGAGCGCGAGCTCGTGGTAGCGCTCGCGGGGAAGCTCCACGTGCACCGGATCGCCCCACTCCGCGACGAGATCGAGCTTTACCAGGGGGCCCGCGGCGTTCACGTGGCGCACGCGCGCCCGGAAATGGCCCTCGCCATTCGCCTCGCGCGAGACGTCCAACAGGTGCGGGCGGGTGAGGGCGATGGCGGTGCCCTCTTCCCTCGCCAGGCCGTTCGGAAGCGGGAGCGCGAGCGTTCCCAGGTGGGCGTATCTGCCGCGCACGCGGAGGCGCAGCCGGTTCACGCTGCCCAGAAACTGGTAGACAAAGGGTGTGGCCGGCTTGTGATAGACCTCTTCGGGCGTGCCCACCTGCTCGACGCGCCCGGCGTTCATCACCACCACCTGATCCGCTACCTCGAGCGCCTCCTCCTGGTCGTGGGTGACGAAGACGCTCGTGATCTTCAGCTCTTCATGGAGCCGGCGCAGCCACGCGCGCAGGTCGCGGCGAACGCGGGCATCCAGGGCGCCAAACGGCTCGTCGAGGAGGAGCACCTTGGGGCGCACGGCGAGCGCGCGGGCGAGGGCCACGCGCTGGCGCTGTCCGCCCGAAAGCTGCGAGGGCATCCGGCTGGCGTAGTCTTCCAGCTCCACCAGGCGCAACAGCTCCTTCACGCGCCCGCGGATCTCCTCCTCCGAAGGCCGGGAGCGCCGTGGCTGCACGCGCAGGCCAAACGCCACGTTCTCGAACACCGTCATGTGTCGGAAGAGGGCGTAGTGCTGGAAGACGAAGCCGACCTGGCGGTCGCGCGCGCTGAGCGGCGTGGCATCCACGCCGTGAAGGAAGAGCTGGCCCTCGTCGGGCATCTCCAAGCCCGCGATGATGCGGAGGAGGGTCGTCTTCCCCGAGCCGGACGGGCCGAGTACCGCCGCGAGCTGGCCCGTGGGAATCGTCAGCGAGACCTCGTTCAGCGCGGTGAACGATCCAAAACGCTTTGTCAGGCGATCAATCTGGATGCTCATGCGAGTTCCTCGGAGTCTTGTCCGGCGCGGCCGGACCGTCGGGCGAGCAGGCTCTTGGCCGCCAGGGTGACCAGCGCGAGAAGCGTGAGCAGCGACGCCACGGCGAAGGCCGCGGCGAAGTTGTACTCGTTGTAGAGAATCTCCACGTGCAGCGTCATGGTGTTGGTGAGCCCGCGGATATGCCCCGAGACGACCGATACGGCGCCGAACTCGCCCATGGCGCGCGCGCAGCAGAGAATCGTGCCGTAGAGCAGGCCCCAGCGGATGTTGGGGAGGGTCACACGCCAGAACATCTGCCACGCGCTGGCCCCCAACACGAGCGCGGCCTCCTCCTCTTCGCTCCCGCGCGCCTGCATCACCGGGATCAGCTCGCGCGCCACGAAGGGGAAGGTGACGAAGGCGGTCGCCAGCACGATGCCCGGCGTGGCGAAGATGATCTTCAAGTGGTGCGCCTCTATCCAGGGGCCGAGCAGGCCGTTCGTTCCAAAGAGGAGCACGAACACCATGCCGGCGATGACCGGCGAAACGGCGAGCGGCAGGTCAATCAGGCTGACGAGCACGCTTTTGCCCCGAAACTCGAAGTTGGCAATCGCCCAAGAGGCCGCGATCCCGAA
Source organism: Armatimonadota bacterium (assembly GCA_012841485.1). The sequence continues at coordinate 22,911 of DUUU01000287.1, read as the reverse complement.
GAGCAGGTTCAGCGGGACAGCGATGACCGTGGCGAGCAGCGTGAGCCGGATAGCGGCCAGCGCGTCCGGGTCGCTGATGGCCCACCAGTACTCGGCCAGGCCATTGGAGAACGCCTGAGTGAAGATGGCTGCCAGGGGCACGAACAGAAAAAGCGCCAGGAAAAGCAGCGCCGTGGCGATCAGCAGCCGGCGCACCCACGGGGGATCCTCCGTCACGCCGCCTGGAAGCGTTTTGCTCCTCGTCATCTCCATGCACACCCTTCCAAGATTACTGGCCGATGAGGCGTTGTTGCCGCGCCTGCAGCAGGTTGATGACCAGCAGCAGGGTGAAGGAGAGCCCCAGGAGCACCACGGCGATGGCGGTCGCGCCCTCGGTATCGAACTGCTCCAGCTTGGTCATGATGAGGAGCGGCGCCACCTCGGTACGCATCGGCATGTTGCCCGAGATGAAGATCACCGAGCCGTATTCGCCCAGGGCACGGGCGAACGCCAGCGCGAACCCCGTGAGCACCGCCGGCAGCGCAGGCGGCAGAATCACCCGACGAAAGGTTTGCCAGCGACTGGCGCCCAGGCTCGCCGCCGTCTCTTCTACCGCTCTGTCTAGCCCTTCCAGGACCGGTTGCACTGTGCGCACCGCGAACGGCAGACCGATGAAAGTGAGAGCGATGAGTATCCCCAGCGGATTGAAGACCGCCTGCACTCCCAGCCGGGCGAGGGGCCGGCCCAGCCACCCCTCCGGCCCGTAGATGGCGGTGAGCGCGATTCCCGCGACGGCGGTAGGCAGCGCGAAGGGAAGGTCGACCAGGGCGTCCACGACCTCCCGGCCCGGGAAGCGGTAGCGCACCAGAACCCAGGCGACCAGGAACCCGAAGAAGGCGTTGATCAGCGCCGCGCCCAGCGAGGCGAGCAGGCTGAGCCGGTAGGAGGCGAGCACCCGGGGCGCGGTGACCGCTTCCCAGAACGCTGACCAGCCCATGGTGGAGCTCCGCAGGAAGATCGTGGAGAGCGGGAGCAGCACGAGCAAGCACAGGTAGAAGAGGCTGAGGCCCAAGGCGGGTCCGAAACCTGGTAGAACGCCTCGGCGAGGGCGCCGGCTGGGCAACGCGAACCTCCTTTCCTCAGATGGCATCGGGGGCGGCCTCGTGGGCGGGTCGCGGCATCGGCGGTAGCCATAGGGCAGAACGCGCGCCGGCGCCGCTCACTCCCGGAAAAGCCCCGCGCCGTCACCGTCCGGGCACGTAGATCCGGTCGAAGATCCCACCATCCGCGAAGTGCTTGGCATGCGCTTTGGCCCATCCCCCGGCGATCTGATCGATGGTGTAGAGGCGCGTGCGCGCGAACTGCCGCGAGTACTTCTGGGCCACTTCAGCCAGTCGGGGACGGTAGTAGTGGCGCGCCGCGATCTCCTGGCCCTCGCGGCTGTAGAGATGGTGCAGATACGCTTCGGCGACGCGGCGCGTGCCCCGGCGATCAACCACGCGGTCGACTACGGCGACGGGCGGCTCGGCCAGAATACTCGTGGGCGGGGTGACCAGGGTGAACCGGCCTTTGCCCAGCTTGTTCATCACCAGCAACGCCTCGTTTTCCCAGGCCAGGAGCACATCGCCGATCCCGCGCTCGATGAACGTGGTGGTGGAGCCGCGCGCGCCGGTGTCGAGGACCGGCACGTTCCTGAAGAGTCGGGCCATAAACTCTCGCGCCTTGGCCTCGTTGCCGCCCGATTGCCTCATCGCGAACCCCCAGGCAGCCAGGTAGTTCCAGCGCGCGCCACCGGAGGTCTTGGGGTTGGGCGTGATCACCTTGACACCGGGGCGAACCAGATCGCTCCAATCGCGAATCCGCTTTGGATTGCCGCGGCGCACCAGGAAGACGATGGTGGAGGTATAGGGCGCGCTCTGGTGGGGGAGCCGCTTCTGCCATCCCGGGCGAAGCAGGCCAGCCTTTTGCAGCGCGTCCACGTCATACGCCAGCGCCAGGGTGACGACATCGGCCTCCAGGCCATCCATCACGGCGCGGGCCTGCTTGCCGGATCCCCCGTGCGACTGGCGTATCGACACGCGTTGCCCCGACTTCTGCTTCCAATGGCGAGTAAAAGCCCGGTTGAACTCGCGATAGAACTCGCGGGTGGGATCGTAGGAGGTGTTCAACAGCGTCACATCGGCGCGCGCGCTCGCGGCAGGTAGCATCCCCAGAGCCGCGGCCAGCAGCAGACCGATGGCGCTCTTTAGTCGGTGTCGCATCTCTCTCCTCGCGCGTCCAAGGCGTTCCACCGCGTTTCGGTGAAGCCCGCAGCCTGGCACATTGTATCACCCAGGATTCCTTTCCGCCTTCCTCTTCAGGCCAGACATTAGCAGAATCGGGCCATATCCGGATCCAGAAGATCGACCTCCCCATCCGCCCGGCGACCCGAATGGCTACTCTGCGAGGGCCACGCAGTAGCTCCCTATCCCTGGGTGTGACGCGGGATCGGAGGGTGGGGAAAGGGCTGGGGGCAAGAAAACCGCGCCGCGCGGGTCGCGCGGAGAGCCTGCCCTGTTTGGAGGTGAAGCCCTGCCGGGCTGATTTGGGCTGCACGCACCGGCAACCGGACAGGTCGGGCGAGGGTTGGGAGGGGGAGCCCGAAGGGCTTTGCTGAGAAGCAGCACGGGGCTTCAGCTCCGCGGCGATGGGGTCCACGGGGCAGGCAGGCCCCATCCGTGTCCATCTCCTTCAACCGTGGTATCGACGCCACCCAGGGCCCGGTTATTTTGCTTGACACCCTTCTTCGTTTCGTGTAGAATCGACCTGTAGGCAGGAGAACCGGCGGGAGTATGCCTTCCGGTGAAAGCGGGTGGCGCCGGTCGCCTCCGTCGTTCCTCCAGACTGGTACGGTTAGCCCGACACCCCTGGCCGCTCTCGTGGTGTCATGCCGCTCCGTACTGGCGACGATCCCGTGCTGCTCCGAGTTCTCTGGTAGGGCCGGGCTGTGGGCTGGGTGTGCCAAGACACTCGGGTGAGGAGCAGCTCCCTCCGAATGGCGCCTGGCTTCCTCTTTTCAACGGGCACTCGTGATCTTTGGGGGAGTCGGGCGCGGGCAGAGGGCGTTGTCGGATAGATGCCGAGAGAAGGAGACAGGTACGTTGTCCACGTTGCAGGAGATCCAGGAGCTTGATCACGCCCACATCATGCATTGCTTCGCCCGGCTGCCCATCTGCTTCGTGCGCGGCGAGGGAGCCCGGCTGTGGGATACGGAGGGCAAGGAGTATCTGGATTTCCTGGCAGGGATCGCGGTCTGCGCCCTAGGCCACTGCCACCCGCGGGTGACGGAGGCGATCCGCGAGCAGGCCGGCCGATTGGTACACACCTCCAACCTCTACTACAACGCCGAGCAGGCGCGCCTTGCCCAGCTCCTCGGCGAGCTTTCCGGTGGATATAGGGCGTTCTTCGGAAATTCGGGCGCTGAAGCGAATGAGGGCGCGATCAAGCTGGCGCGCAAGTGGGGCAAGCTGAACCGCGGCCCGGAGTGCGTCACGATCCTCACCGCGCTCAACTCGTTCCACGGGCGCACGCTGCTCACCGTCTCCGCCACCGGCCAGGAGAAGGTAAAGAAGAATTTCGACCCGCTGGTGCCCGGCTTCGCGCACGTGCCCCTGAACGACCTGGCGGCGCTGGAAGCCGCCGTGGACGAGAACACCCTGGCGGTGATGCTGGAGCTCGTGCAGGGCGAGAGCGGCATCCACCTGTGCGACCCCGAGTATGTGAAGGCGGTCCGCCGCCTGTGCGACGAGCGGAAGATGCTGCTCATCCTGGACGAGGTGCAGTGTGGCCTTGGCCGGACGGGCGCGTTCTTCGCGTGGCAGCGCTACGGCGTCGCGCCGGATATCTTCACGCTGGCAAAGCCGATTGCCAATGGCGTGCCGATGGGCGTGGTGATGGCACGGCCGGGCGTGGCCGAAGCGTTCCAGCCGGGCGACCACGGCAGCACCTTCGGGGGCACGCACCTGGCGTGTGCCGCGGCGACGGCCGTGTTGGAGACGATGCGCGACGAGCGCCTGCCGGAGCACGCGGACGAGATGGGACGCTATTTCATGGGCCGGCTGAACGCCCTGCGCGAGAAGCACGCCCAGATCAAGGAAGTGCGCGGCCTCGGCCTGATGGTAGGCGTGGAGCTCCAGGTGCCGGAGGCGAAAGCGGTGATGCTTCGCTGCCTTGAGAAGGGCCTGGTGCTCAATGCGACGGGCGACACCGTCCTGCGCTTCCTGCCGCCGCTGATCGTGACTCGAAACGAGATCGACCGGGCCGTCGAGATCCTCGACGACTCGTTATGACCGTTTGATGGCTCGCCTTGCTGATGAGAGAGAGGGTTGCCATGTGGGAGCAGTTCACCGATCGCACCAGCCGGGCGCTCTTCTTCGCCTACGCGGAGGCAGCGCGCCTGGGCGCCGAGCGAGTGGGCGCGGAGCACCTCCTCCTCGGTTTGGCGAGAGATCGCGATAGCGTCGCCGCGCGTGTGTTGGGTCGCCTGGGGCTCTCTGGCGCCCGGGTACGCCAGGAGATGATGAAGCGGATCGCGGCGCGCCAGGAGATGCCGGCCGGTGAGCTTGCCCTCGATGCCAGCGTGAACGAGATTATCCACCTGGCGCTGGAGGAGGGGCGAACCCTGGGCTACGAGGACATTGGCCCGGAGCACCTGTTGCTGGGCATCCTCCGCCATGGGAGCAGCGAGGCCGCGCAGCTTTTCGCCGATCTGGGCGTCGATCTGGAGCGCGCTCGTCGCGAGGTCGTCTATTTCGTAAGCGGCGGGCACGAAAACCCGTTAGAGATTCCCGGGTGGCAGCGTTTCCGGGCCCGCGCCCGCCGGGTGATCTCGCTGGCGCAAGATGAGGCGCTTGCCTTCGGCCAGGAGCGAGTGGCCCCAGAGCACCTGCTCCTCGGGCTGCTGCGCGAGGAGGATTGCCTGGCGGCCCGCGTGCTCACGCGCCTGGGTGCCAGTCTGGACCGGCTCCGCGAGGAGATCGAGGCTCAGCTGGGTCAGCGGGGAATCGGCTCGGGGAAGAACGCTGACCTGGATGATTGCACGCGCCGCGTTCTGGGCGCGGCGGTCGAGGAAGCCTGGAGCGATTTCGAGAGTGACGTCGGTACGGAGCACCTCCTCCTCGGGATCATCCGAGAGAGCGAGGGTATCGCCGCCGCCACGCTTGGCGCCGCAGGAGTGAGCCTGGAGAGGGCACGCCGGGAAGCGGCGGCCACCCTGAGTGGCTTTGCCTCGTTGCGCACGGTGGTGCGGCAGCGGGTGGCCGCGTCCCTGGAGCGGCAGCGCGCGCCTAAGAAGGCTCAGGCGGATGAGGAGCAACCTGGCACGGCGTGATCGGCGCTGGCGTGGGTCGCCGCCGGGCCGCATGGGCGTGTGCCCTGGAGACGCGCCAGGCCTGGGGACGGCTCTCGTCGCCATGGGAAGGGAAGGAAGGCACCACTCTGGGAGTGGTCGGCTGCGGCGACGAGGTCGCCATCGAAGGGGAGTAGGCAAGTGTCTCTTGAGCGCGCGCTGAAGGAACTGGAAAGTGCTATCGCTGGCCTGCACGCGGCATTGGCCGAGTCGGGTGAGGGGAAGTTTCACGTGTCGGATGCCCTCCGGGGCCGGTGCCTGACGTCGATTGCCGACCTGTCGCTCGCCGATCTGGGGCTGATCCTGAACACGGCGACGGCTTTGAAGGAGCAGCTCAAGCGGACGCCTCCGGTGATGCCTCCGCTCTTGCGAGCGAAGACGCTGGCAATGATCTTCGAGAAGCCCTCCCTGCGCACGCGCGTGAGCTTCGAGACCGGGATGACGCAGCTCGGGGGCCACGCGATCAACTTGCAGCCGGCGGAGATCCAGCTGGGCAAGCGCGAGAGCATCGGCGATGCCGCCACCACCCTCGGCCGCATCTGCAACGGCATTATGGCGCGTACCTTCGCCCACGAGACGGTGCTGGAGCTGGCCGCGCACGCCGGCGTGCCCGTGATCAATGGGCTGAGCGACCGCGAGCATCCCTGCCAGGCGCTCGCCGATTTCATGACCATCCAGGAGAGACTGGGCGAGCTGAAGGGCCTCGCGATCACTTGGGTGGGCGACGGCAACAACGTCTGCCACTCCAACCTGCTCCTCGCCGCCAAGTTTGGGGCGCACTTCACCGTGGCTTGCCCCGCAGGCTACGAGCCGGACGCGGAGATCCTGGAGACAGCGCAGACGATTGCCCGCGAGAGCGGCTCGCGCATCGCCGTGACGCATGACCCGCGCGCGGGGGTGAAAGGCGCGGATGTGATCTTCACGGATGTTTGGGCGAGCATGGGCCAGGAAGCCGAGCAGGCAGAACGCGCCCGCGCCTTCCAGGGCTTCCAGGTGAATCAGGCCCTCGTGAATCTCGCCAAGCCAGAGAGCATCGTCCTCCACTGCCTGCCGGCGCACCGCGGCGAGGAGATCACCGATGAGGTGATCGACGGCCCGCACTCCGTCGTCTTCGATGAGGCGGAAAACCGCCTCCATGCGCAGAAAGCAGTGCTCGTACTACTGATGTGAAGTCTACCTCGGATAGCCGAAAGGGAAGGCCCGAGCGGCTGTTCGCACTCTGCCGTCCTCGATGGACTGGGGGGTTCCTGTGAAGAAGATCGTGCTTGTCTATAGCGGAGGGCTGGATACCTCCGTATGCATACCGATGGTCCGCGAGGACTATGGCTATGATCACGTGATTACCGTGACGGTGGATGTGGGTCAGCCGGCGGAAGATATTCGCCAGGCAGAGGCGAAGGCGCGCGCGCTGGGCACCGAGCACTACACCATCGATGCCAAGGACGAGTTTGTCCGCGATTACATCTTCCCATCGATCCGCGCCAACGGCGACTATATGGGCTATCCGATCAGCACGTCCATCGCCCGGCCGCTGATTGGCCTGAAGGCGGTCGAGATCGCGACGCGCCTGAAGGCGGACGCCTTCTGCCACGGCTGCACGGGGAAGGGGAACGACCAGTTCCGCATCGAGTTCCCGATGCGGGCGTTCTGCCCGGAGATGCCGATCCTGGCCCCGATGCGCGAGAAGAACCTCACGCGCTCCGAGGAGATCGAGTACGCGAAGCAGAAGGGCGTGCCCATCAGCCAGAGCGTGGAGAAGATCTGGTCCATCGACGAGAATATCTGGGGCCGCTCCATTGAGGGTGGGCGCCTGGAAGAGCCCGACTTCGCCCCGCCCGAGGAGATCTTCCAGTGGACCAAGGGCCACGACGCCTCCCCGAACACCCCGCGCCGCATCGCCATCACGTTTGAGGACGGCGTGCCCGTGGCGTTGGACGATGAGCGCATGGACGGCCTGGCGCTCGTGAAGCAGATGAACGCCATCGCGGGCGAATACGGCGTCGGCCGCATCGATATCATGGAAGACCGCATGCTCGGCCTGAAGGTGCGCGAGAACTACGAGTGCCCGGCGGCCGTCGCCCTTCTCACGGCGCATCGTGCCCTCGAAGCCCTGGTGCTTACGCGCCCGGAGCTCGGTATGAAGGCGGTCGTCGACCGCAAGTGGGGCGAGCTCGCCTATCAGGGCTTGTGGTTCGACCCGCTCAAGGAAGACCTCGATGCGTTCATCGCCGCCACCCAGCGCCGCGTCACCGGCACCGTCTTCCTCGAGCTGTTCAAGGGACACGCGAAGGTGATCGGGCGCCGCAGCCCCTGGGCGCTCTATAGCGAGGACCTGGCGTCGTTCGATAGCAAGACCTTCGACCAGCGCGAGGCGCTTGGTATGGTCAAAAATCACGGCATGCAGAGCCGGATGTACCTGCAACTCAAGTCGAAGCTCGACTGAGTGGCGTTATCCCAATAAGGCGCGATATCGGCGGCGGGTGGGGGCTCCTGCCCGCCGCCCGCGCCATTCCATCCCCGAAGGCGAAGATGAGAACACTGTGGAGCCATGGCGAGGAGCGGCCGGCGGAGGTGCTGGCCGAGGAGTGGGGCGCGTCGTTCGCGTTTGACGCGCGGCTGCTTCCCTACGATGTGCGCGGCTCGATCGCGCACGCGCGCATGCTGGGCGCAACCGGGATCATCACCCCGGAGGAGTCTGCCCGCATTGTCGCCGGCCTGGAGGAGATCCTGCGCGAGTGGGAAGCCGACCCGACGGTGCCCGTCACCGAGTACGAGGATGTGCATACCTACGTCGAGGCGCGGCTGACCGAGAAGATTGGCGAGACCGCGCGCAAGCTGCACACGGCGCGCTCGCGAAATGACCAGGTGGCGCTCGACGCCCGCCTCTTCGTCAAAGACGCCGCCGGTGAGGTGCGCGCCGGCATTCGCCACTTCCAGCAGGTTCTTGTCGAACGCGCTGAAGAGCTGGCGGACGTCATCCTTCCCGGCTACACTCACCTGCAGCACGCCCAGCCGGTCTCTCTCGGGCACCACTTGATGGCCTACTTCTGGATGATCGAGCGTGATTATACCCGGTTCGGCGGCGTGATCGACCGCGCCGACTGGATGCCCCTCGGCGCGGGCGCCCTGGCCGGCACCACCTTCCCCATCAACCGGCAGCAAGTGGCCCGGGAGCTCGGCTTCTCGCGCGTGGCCCCCAACAGCCTCGACGCCGTTTCCGACCGCGACTTCATCATCGAGTTCGTCTCCGCCAGCGCCCTGCTGATGGTCCACCTCTCGCGCCTCTGCGAGGAGCTGATCCTCTGGACCAGCCGCGAGTTCGGCTTCTGCCGGCTGGACGACGCCTTTACCACCGGCTCCAGCATGATGCCCCAGAAGCGCAATCCCGACCTGGCCGAGCTGATCCGCGGCAAGAGCGGGCGCGTGACCGGCAGCCTCGTCTCTCTCCTCATGATGGTGAAGGGCCTGCCCCTGGCCTACAACAAGGATATGCAGGAGGACAAGGAGCCGCTCTTCGACGCGGCGGATACCGCGCGCGGGTGCCTCAAGGTGATGGCCGCGATGATCCAGACCGCGCGCTTCAATCGTGACCGCCTCGCGGCAGCCACCCGGGGCGACTTCTCCACGGCGACCGACCTGGCCGATTACCTGGTCCGCAAGGGCCTCCCATTCCGCGACGCGCACGACGTCTCCCGCCGGATCGTCATGGCCTGCCTGGAGCAGGGCCGGGCGTTGGAGGATCTCTCCCTGGACGAGCTGCGCGCCTACAGCCCGCTCTTTGCGGAGGATGCCCTCCTGGAGGTCTCACCCGAGCGAAGCGCCGCCCGGCGGACGAGTGAGGGGGGCACCGCACCCGAGCGCGTCCGCGAGCAGATTGCCCTGGCACGAGAGCTCCTCGGCGGCGTGTAGGTTCCGCGTCCACACCGCGCACCGCGCTCTCTCGCGGGAGCAAAGAAAACCTCTCCTGGCGCAGGAAGCTGCCCGGTGGTGGCGAACACCCTGGCACCGCTGGCGGCACGGAGGGAGAGGGAGATGGCGACACTTCTCTCGCAGGGAATGAGCGCATCGCTGATGGCGCCAGGCGCTGGCAGGGATGCCGCGATTCCAATCGGCTCGCGCCTGGAGCTGATGGTGGATGACTTCCTGATTGAGCGTCTGGAGGGCGGCGCCCGGCAGGTGCTGCACCATCCGATCCCGCGCGAGGTCGTCCTGGTGCACGACGCGCCCTGGGAAGGGAGCGGGTGCAACTACTACAGCGTCTTCCGCGACGGCGACCTCTACCGAATGTACTACCACGGCTGGCAGCTGGGCTCGCCCAAGGGCGTCGCGGACACGCCGCATCCGCTGGTCACCTGCTACGCCGAGAGCCGGGACGGCATCCACTGGGAGAAGCCGTCGCTCGGCCTGGTGGAGTACGAGGGTTCGCGGGCGAACAACATCGTGCTCGCGACCGGCGAGCTCGATGGCGTGCCGATCTGCGCCGGGCACATCGCCCTGTGCAAGGATGAGAACCCCGACGCCGCGCCGAACGCGCGCTACAAGGCGCTCGCGGTCTCGTGGGAACTGAAGGGGCTGAACGCGCTGGGATCGCCCGACGGGTTTCACTGGCGTCTCCTCTCGAAGGAGCCGGTGATTACGAAGGGCGCGTTCGACTCGCAAAACCTGGCGTTCTGGGATTCGGCGCGCGGTGAGTACCGCGCCTACGTCCGCTTCTTCGATGGCGGCTGCCGGGGAATCCTCACGGCAACGTCGCCGGATTTTCTCCATTGGACCGAGCCGGTGCCCCTGGAGTATCCCGGCGCACCAAGAGAGCAGCTCTATACGAACCAGGTCAAGCCGCACCACCGCGCGCCGCATCTCCTTCTGGGCTTTCCCACGCGCTACGTGGAGCGGGGATGGTCGCCCTCGATGGAGGCGCTGCCGGAGCTGGAGCACCGCCGGCACCGCTCGCGTGCGTGCGACCGGTATGGCATGGCGCTCACGGAGGGCCTCTTCATGAGTAGCCGTGACGGGCGCACCTTCCGTCGGTGGGGGGAGGCGTTTCTGCGCCCCGGACCCGAGCGCCCCGATACCTGGAACTATGGCCACCAGTACATTGCCTGGCATCCGGTCGAGACTGCCGCGAGTCTTCCCGGCGCGGCGAACGAACTGTCCCTCTACGCTACGGAAAGCTATTGGACCGGCACCCAAACCCTCCTCCGACGCTACACCGTGCGCCTGGATGGGTTCGTCTCGGTGAACGCGCCCCTGAGCGGTGGCGCGGTGCTCACAAAGCCGATCCGCTTCGAGGGGAGCCACCTATGGATCAACTTCGCCACCTCGGCGGCCGGCACGCTGCGCGTCGAGATCCAGGACGCGGCCGGCTCGCCGATTCCCGGGTTTGCCCTGGCCGACTGCCATGAGATGTTCGGTGACTCCGTCGAGCGCCCGGTGGTCTGGAAGCGGGGGAGCGATGTGAGCGCCCTCGCCGGGCGGCCGGTGCGCCTCCGCTTCGAGCTGAGTGATGCTGACCTCTACGCGTTCCGGTTCCGGTGAGGCAGTCACCGCGCGTAGAACTCATCCATGCCCTGCGCGAACGCCCGGCCCCAATCGAGATAGCCCTGCTGAGTACACTCGCCCTCGCCGAAGATTTCGATGGAGTAGGCCAGGCGTGCGCCCGCTTCAAAGCGCATCCACCCGGGCGCCATCCGGCGCAGGTCGATCACGCCGGACGTGACGAAGCTCTCCATCTTGCGCCAGATGGTGTTGTGCGACTTCCCCTCCAGTCGCTTCTTGATGCAATCGGCCAGCCGCAGGGCGTCCGACTCGGTAGCGGCGTCCGTGATCTCCTTGCCGAAGGTCATGAAGAGGGTGGTGTGATCCGGGGTACACCAGCCGTGGAAATCCATATAGAGATCGATCGGGCGCCCGCGCGCCGCGAGCTGCTTCGCGAAGCGCTCCACGTGCCCCACCTCCGGCGTGGTGCCAAGGCCCCACTGGCGATTCATATTCCCGACAGGACAGTAGAGGTTGCCGCCGGCGATGCCGTCTGGGTTCATGATCGGCACCACGTAGGTGACGCAGGAGCGGCGAAGCCGGGCCGCGCCGGGGTCATCCGAGAGAAGATAGCGGCAGATCCCCTCCAGGGCGAGCGCACCGGTCGTCTCCAGATCGTGCTGGAGTGATGTGAAGAAGAGGACGCGCTTCTCAGCTTCCGGCACGGCCGGGTCGGTGATCGTGTAGTAGCGGAGGTCCCGGCCCTCGCGAGTCTTGCCAAGCACGCCTGCCGCGAAGTAGGGACTGGCCGCGTTCCGGGTGGTGAAGCGTGTCACATGCTCCTCTGTGAAGGGGAAGAAGGAGCAGACCCACGCCGGCGAGCGCGTGAAACGGTGCGTGAAGGTGAGGCAGCTTCCATCCTCGCTCCACGACTTCTCCGTGACGCCGGTCCAGCGCTCGCCATCTTCGCTGACGACCGGAATGCGCGTGCCGTTGCCCGCAGTCTCCTCGCGGGAGAAGGGCGCCGGGTTGACGTGGAAGGTGATCTCGCGGCCGGCACACCCCTCCACCCGGAAGTGGAACCACAGGAAGGGAGAGCGCCGGCCCTCCGCCGGGACGGCGTGGAGGTAGAACTCATCAGGGCCGATCTGCTTCACCGTGCCCAGCGCGGCGTTATCGAAGCCGGCGACCAGGCGCACGGGCCCGCTGCGCTGCTCCGGGGCGAGGTCATACACGGAGGAGAAAGGCGGTTCGAAGCCGCCGTTTTTCAACCGGTTTGCCGCGCCCGGTTCGGCCTCGCCGAAGAAGGCATCGTCGTACCAAACAGTGCCCGCGCCGTAAAGATAGAGGAGAAGCCGCGTGCGTACCACGCCTTCGCCTACCTGAACCTCGCCCTCAACACGCTTCCATTCCATCGAGGGCTCCAGCCGCTGGAGCGCGAGTTGCGTGCGCCCCTTCTCGCCCTCGCGGGTGTAGGAGTCAAGAATCACCATGGGCGTGCCGGTGAGCTCCGGAGCGGTGCGATAGGAGAAGGCGTATCGGTATGTTGTGCCGGTGGGCAGGGCCGTCTCGCGCATGAACTCCTGGATGAGGCAGGCGCGCGCGTTCCCCTCATGGGTGAGGCCCGTGATCTTCACGCTGCCCCGTCCGGCGAGCGCGCCCCCCACCTCTGTACAGACGCGGTGCGTCCCCGGGGTCGGCTCTCTCACTTGCCATCCCGGCACACCGGCCACCTCCTGGGCGGCGACGGGAAGGCACGAGCAGAGCGAAAGGCCGACAAGCAATTGACCCACACGGCGCGTCCGCGCGCCGAACTCCCGAAAGCATGAAAGAATGCCCAACCGCAGTCTCCTCACACAGAAGGTTCAAGAGCGATTTCACCGCGCCGGATGCAAGCTCCTCTCATCGCGAGTATGTCGATCCTCCCGTGGGCGATTGGCGGCGCGGATGAGGGGCCGTGCTTCTGAGTGGAAGGCGCGCAGGGGGCTCTCGACGCGCGAAGGGTGCCCTGGGGGCTCCCTTCATCGGTGTACGCTGGGCATGCGTACGTTCTCGGAGGTGAAAGTCCTCTACAGTCCAGGGAATCGGAACTGTTACGGAGGCAAGGGCATCGCCATGAGACGGGGTCCGGAGGAAGCCCGAGCCACAGCCACGACCTGACGAACAGAAACCGGATAGTAGGCCGAGGGCAACTCACCCGTGATTCCCAAGACCGGCTCTCGGTAGATCCAGCAGGTGCGGGGCGAAAGAACGTAGGCTTATCCCAGGAGGTTTGTCTTCCCGCCAGATGACTGGCTACCCGCCCGGTGCGGACCCGCATGCCGGTTGGTGTGGGGGGCGGGGCCGGCAACGACCCCGCCTACCCGATTGGATCCGACCGTTACCAGCGTCCGCGGCGCGGGCGCTCGTCGTAGTCGAATTCGTCATCGCGGCCGCCGCGGCGGTCGCGGTCGCGTCCGCGGCTACTGAAGCCGCCACTCATCGGCGCGCTCATCGCGTCGTTCTGCTGGCGCATGCGCTCCATCTTGCGCGTGGCACGGCAGGACGGGCACCGCGTGGGGTCACTAAAGCCTTTCTGCGCGAAGAATTCCTGCTCACCGGCGGTGAACACGAACTCCGTGCCGCAGTCACGGCAGGCCAGCGTCTTATCTGCTGCCATCTCCTCCCGACCTCCTTTCGTAAAAGCGTTCCCGGTGCGAGGCGCTCGCCCGTATCGCCCAACGTCCGGAGAGCATGGGAAACCGATGGCAGCCACACTCCTGTAAGGGGCTGTTCGTCATCAGAGCCACACCGGGGTATAGACTGGCGCCTATTATAGCATGAATCGTGCCAGATGAATACACCCGCGGCGCGGTCTCGCCGGATCTCGCGGGCGTATCGGAAAGCCATTTCCCGCCAGGTTATCCGAGAGCTGGCACGTCTTCCGGGTGCCGGCTGAAAGAGGAGCCGGGTGGCTGCGGGCATAACTTTATATCGCCCGCTGGAAGGAAGCCCTGCCTGCGGAGATACGAGGGGTCCCTGCCTGCGGGGAGCGCGCCTCGGTGTCAACGGCGGCGAGGAGAAGCACGGCTCGGAATGGCCCCGCCCGCTTCTCTCGTCCACTGGGGAGGAGTAATCGGATGGCTCTGAAGGTTGGTTTCATCGGCGTCGGTGGCATTGCCCGCCGGCACCTGGAGAGCGCGCGCAAGCGCGAGGATATCGCCATGGTCGCTTTTTGCGACGTGGTGCCGGAGCGCGCGCGCAAGTGCGCCGAGGAGTTCAACGGCAACGCCTACGAGAGCTTCGTTGAGCTCTACGACAAAGAGAAGCCCGACGCCGTCATCATCTGTACGCCCCCCTTCGCGCACGGTGATATCGAGGAGGAGGCGGCGCGCCGCGGCATCCACTTCTTCGTCGAGAAGCCCGTCGCCGTCAACATGGAGACGGCGAACCGCATCGCCCGGATCGTCGAGGAGACCGGGATCATCACCCAGGTGGGCTACATGTACCGCACTGCCGAGCCAATCAAGAAGGTGCGCGAGCTCCTATCCACGCGTGCCATCGCCATGGTGCAGGCGCACTACTACATGCCCGGGCTTCCCTCTCCCGGATGGTGGCCGAAGATGGAGTTGGGCGGCGGGCAGCTCGTCGAGCAGGCAACGCACATGCTCGACCTGGGCCGCTTCCTGGCGGGCGAGGTGGCTACGGTCACCGGGCGCACCGCGCGCGTGCGCGACTGGACGCCGCCGGCGAACTATCAGCCTGGTTCCGGCTTGCTGAAATACTCGGACACCTTCGAGATCCCGGATACCACCGCCCTCGTGATGCAGTACGAAAGTGGGGCTCTCGGCACGTTGAGCTGCTCGCTGGTGCCGCAGAAGTCCTGGGATGTCGGCTTCAAAGTGGTGGCAGATGGCCTGCTGGTCACCATTGAAGGCGCCAACGCGCGCTGGGTGGGAGATGAAGAGGGCGAGATGAAGGCCGGGGCCAACTATCCCGCCTACGTGCTCTACGAGTTCTTCGATGCCGTCATGGCCGGCAAGAAGACGGAGATCCCCTACGCGGAAGGGGTGCGCAGCCTTGCCGTCTCGCTGGCCGGGTACGAGTCGGTCAAGCGCGGGGGCGCTCCCGTCGCCCTCTCCGAGCTCGTCCGCTGAGAAACGCGCGGCTTGTCTGGAGTGAGCGGGCCTCGCCCTGCCACCGAATGGCGGGGTGAGGCTTGCGCGCGCATGCCGCGAACCTCCCACTCCATTTCGGGGCTCGATGGTCCCGCGTCCTCAGGGCCGGAAGCCGATCTTCAGGGCCTGCTGCTGCCGGAGGAGGGCGACGCCCTCCGCGTAGCGCTCGAGGGGGAGCTCCACGGAGATGAGCGGGCGGAGATCTAGCTTGCCGGCGGCGATCAGCTCCAGGGCATACTCCGCCGCCGCGCGGTGGTGCCCGGCGTATCCCACGACCGTGAGCCCCGAGTGAGTCCTGGCGTAGGTGTAATCGTGCCGCTGGACGGCGAAGAGGGCCACATGCCAGCGCACGCGGTCCATGAAGAAGCGGACGGCATCCGGGTAGCCGGCGCAATCGATCCCAACTTCCAGGCACTCCGCGCAGTGCCGGTGTGGGTACCGCTCATTGGTAGCGGGGTCGCGGGGGTCGAGGGCTTCATCCACGGCATAGCCGGTGGCCAGGTCGCGGCGCCCGGGGTGAGGCTCGAAGCCGGTCACGGAGGAAGCGCCCTCGGCGCGGAGCATCTGGGCGGCAATCATCCCCGCGGGCCCGAGTCCGTTGACGGCGGCGCGCTTTCCCGCGATAGCCCCCAAGCGCTTGAGAGGTAAGACCGAGACGGCCACGCACATCGCCAGTTCCAGCGAGGCGATGGCGGGATCCTCGACAGGGTCGGGCACAGGCAGGATGTTTGCCTCCAGGTGGTTGACATACTCGGCATAGCAGCCCTGGCGGTGGTGCCCGGCATCTCGCCAGGCAGCCACGCGCTGGCCCACCCGGAAAGCGGTGACGCCCTCGCCGATGGCATCCACCACGCCCACCATCTCGTGGCCGGGCTGGCCGGAGGTGTAGGGGTAGGGGATCTGTTGCCCGACAAACATCGGCTCGCCGGCATCGAGGTGGAGATCCCACTGCGGGCAGGTGTTCACCAGGCTCACCCGCACCCGTACCTCGCCGGGGCCCGGTTGGGGCATGGCGATATCGACCACTTCGGCCCGCCCCGGGGCCTGGATCTGTAGTGCTCTCATTGCTGTGCTCCCCCTCCAGGAGTGGCGCGCTGCTGCCTCTACGCCGCCCCCCCCGCGTGGCAAGGGGGCTATCGCGATCCGTGGCAAGGCATGCCCCCCACTGCAGTTCACGCTCTCGCCGGACGATTCCTTGGGCCCATCCGTGTTTGCCCTCCGGCCACGGGTGGGGGCGGATGCTATGCCGGAGGATCTATTGCCAGCACACGGCATCACACCAAAGCCCATCAATTCTTCTGATCCCATTTGTCTGTGTCCCTCTGTATTCACCTGCGGATCACGCTGCGTTCGCGCGATTTCGGGCAGGCATCGGCCAGTGCGCGTCGAACTTCCAGAAGCGGTTGAGCATCCCCACCGGGAAGAGAGTGGGTCTGTCCAACGAGCCATCATAGGCGGCAGGTGCGGCTTTCGCACGGTGATCCGGGGAGAGCCTTGGGCGTGGCTAGATGGAGACGGCTTCTGTGAGGGACCAGGCGGATGGTCTGCGCAATTTGATGCGCCAGACGCAAGAGGTGAGGCGGACGCGTCCATCATCCGGTGAAGCGGCACGGGTGATCACGATCTGCAGCGGCAAAGGAGGCGTGGGGAAGACGAGTGTCACCTTGAGTCTGGCCTATGCGATGATGCAGCGTGGCGCGCGCGTGCTCGTTCTAGACGCCGATCTCGGGATGGCGAACGTGGAAGTCCTTCTGGGAACGAGCAGCCCAGATAACCTGCTGCACGTCATCCGGGGGACGAAGCGCCTGCGCGACGTGGTGGTGGAGGGCCCGCGCGGCCTACGCTGGATCTCCGGGGGCTCCGGCGTCGCCGAGCTCGCCGATTTGACCGCGGAGCAGCTCCACTCGCTGGTCGCTTCCTTTGGCGAGCTGGACGCCACGACGGACATCTTGCTGATCGATACCGGGGCGGGCATCTCGCGCACGGTGGTCAGCTTCATTCAGGCCGCCGATGAGGCGATTGTCGTCTGCACGCCCGAGCCCACCTCAATCACCGATGCCTATGGCGTGATCAAGACGGTGAGCTCCGGGGAACGTCAGATCCCTCTCTCTCTCCTGATCAACCGCGCGGTGAACGACCGGGAGGCAATCGACGTGGGACGCGGCGTGCAGCGCGCCGCGCGCCGCTTCCTCAACCGAGAGGTCGGCGTGCTGGGCCATCTGCCAGAGGATCCGCTGGTGGCGCGCGCGGTTCGGGCGCAGCAGCCGTTCTTCCTGATGCAGCCCTCGGCGCGCGTTTCCCGCTCGGTGGACCAGGTGGCCGCCAAACTCATCCACCAGGAGCAAGAGGGCGTGCGCCCCAAGGGACTGGGCGCCTTCATCAAGCGTTTTGCCAGCTTCTTCGAGTGAGAGCGCACTGCGGCACCAGGAGCTGCCGTCGATGGCGGCGAACGAGGGGGCAGCCGCGCGTTGTCGCCCGGAAGGCATCCAGGCCGTGCCGGGGCCACCCCGCGGCGAGCCTGTGGCTACATCGGCGGGTGCTCTGCCCGTGACGAGAGGTAAACGATGCGTTATCTGATGCTCTGGATCCTGATGCTCCCTCTGGCTGCCGCTGCCGCGGCGCCTCAAAGCAACCTGCCCGCCCCGGAGATCCGCGACCTCTACATCCTTCCTGAGCTCCGGGGAGAGAAGGTGGATCTGAAGGTGCGCTGGACGACCCCCACGCCCACTCGCGGGCGCGTGGCCCTGGCTGATGGCAGGCTTGTAGTGGAAGAAGATCCTTCCTGCCTGCGGGGCTCGACGAACGCGCGCGACCGGGGCGAGGGATGGGCCAACAACCACCGCGCCACGCTCGCGGGCGTACCGGGCAAGGGGCCCTGGCGCATCCGCATCACTGCCACCGATCCCCAAGGCCGTGCCACCGAGCGGGTTGCCACCGCCACGATGGAGCCGCCCGCCCAGAAGGGCGAGGAAGGCAAGATCGCGCTCAGGATACTCGGGTATGGACCAGAGCGAAGGGGAGAGGTGGCCGCGACGGGGATTCCATTCCCGAAGGGGGCGCTCTTTGATGCGTCACGGCTGCGCGCGCGCGCCCAAGATGGGCGCCTGGTGCCTGTGCAGGCCGATGTATGGAGCCGCTGGCCGGGCGACGGCAGCATCAAATGGATCCTGGCGGCCCTGCCCGCGCCGGGCCCGGAGGTGACGCTCGAGTATGGCGCGCCAGCCGTCGCCCCTGAAACGCCGCTCCGCGTGAGCGAGAGCCCTGATGCGATCACCCTGGATACGGGGGGTGCGCGACTGGTGGTCCCCCGGCGCGAGGGGGTCGCAGGTGGATTCTTCCGCGGCCAGGAGCGCCGCGCCGGCTTCCCCGTCTCCGTGCTGGTGGATGCCGAGGGCCACCGCTTGCAGGGCCGTATCCTCCGCGCGGAGGTGGAAAACGGCCCCGCACCGGCGCTGCGGGCGGTGGTTCGGGTGGATGGCGAGCACGCCGCGCAGGGACAGGCAGGACCGCGCTACCCATTCACTCTGCGGATCCACGCGTGTGCTGGCGCCTCCGGTTTCCGCGTCTTCCACACCTTCGAGAACGATCATGTCGCGCAAGAGATGACGGCCTTCCAGGCGCTGGAGCTGCGCTTCCCGGGCGCGGTGGCGACCACCGTTCTGGGCGAGCGCACGCATCCGCTGCCGGCCGGCGCCCGGCTTTTCCAGCAGGAGGATAACTCCTACGTGCTCACAGCACCCGCCACCGGCAAGGGGAAGCACGCGGCCGGGTGGGTGAACACGGCGCAAGGCGCGCGAATCGGGGTGCGCCACTTCCGCGAGCAGTATCCGAAGAGCATCGAGGCGGGGCCCGACGCCACGGTGGTGGGCTTGCTTCCGGCGCTTCCCGGTGCGATCTACGATGGCCGGCCCGAGGAGTCGAAGCTCTTCGCTCACCTGCGCGGCGGCCGCTACACCTTCCGCCAGGGCTTTGCCAAGACGCATGAGCTGTATGTCGATGTGTCGGGAGACGCGCGCGCCCAGACGCGCCTTGACGAGCCGTTGATCTTGGCCGCGCCTCCGGAGTGGTACGCCCGTGGCGCTCTGCGCGCGTTGGGACCGCTGGAGCCGGGCTGGGCCGACTACAACGCGATCACCGCGCGCAACCTGGAGACGTTGCTGCAGCATCGCGAAGCCGGGCGCGAGTTTGGTGTCATCCATTTCGGCGACTGGTACGGCGAGCGCACCTGGAACTGGGGCAACCTGGAGTATGACCTCCATCACGGTCTCTTCCTGCAGTTTGCGCGCACGGGTGACCGGCGCTTCTTCGACCAGGCGGTGATCAGCGCGCGCCATCAGATGGATGTGGATACGATCCATCATCACCGCGAGCCAGCGCGCGTCGGCCAGCAGTGGATCCACTCGGTGATGCATACCGCCGGCTACTACCCGAAGGAGTTCCAGGGGATGGGCCGGTATGCCGCGGAGGGGTGGTCGGACAATCGCGGCCACGTCTGGGCCGGGGGCCTCTTCGACGCGGCGCTCTTCACCGGCGACCGGCGCGCCTGGGAGGTGGCGACGCGCATCGCTGATTGGGCGGCGGGCCCGCAGATCACCAACTTCGACTTCGGCAACGCGCGCGAGCCCGGGTGGATGCTCATTCTCGTCATGAGCGCCTACAACGCCACCGGTGACCCGTTCTACCTCAATGCCGCGAAGCGGATGATCGAACGCGTGCGTGAGAAATCGCACCCCGATGAAGGGTTCTATGCCCACCCGCTTCCCCGTGGCCACTGCGAGTGCGACCCGCCGCATCGTGGCGAGGCCGGCTTCATGATGGGCGTGCTGATGACCGGCATGAAGATGTACTACGAGGTGACCGGAGACGAGCGGGTAGCCGATGATATTGTGAAGGCGGCGCGCTTCCTGGTGAAGACGATGTGGGAGCCGGAGAAGCTCGGATTCCGCTACACGTCCTGTCCGAAGACAAACGTCACCTACTCCTCCGCCACGATTGAACTGGAGGGAATCGCCTTTGCCGCGCGCCGCGCGAACGACCCGGCCCTGGCAGAGGTGTGTCGACAGGCGCTCGCTGCGGCACTGCCGACCCTCACCGGCGCGGGGAAGGGGATGGGCTTCTACCTGCGCTCCGCGCCGCAGATGCTCGATGCCGTCGCCGCCCTGCCTGGACCCTCTTTCGATGACTATCGCCGGCGCATGGAGGCGCTTGTGCGCTCGCCCGCGCGCCGGCCGTACCCAGGACCTCTCGGCAACCCGGATTACGAAGAGGGACACGATGGCTGGGTGACTCGGACCGGCTTCTCGCTTGCCATCGTGCCGGAGGGCGCGCATGCCGGGCGCGCCGGTGCTCGCGTCACGGGCAAGGGCAGGGGCCAGAATGAATACCTGGTGACGATCTATGACACCCGTGGCACCAACCCGATGGAGATCACCGGCCTGGAGCCGGGCAAGTCGTATCGCGTCTCTGCCTGGCTGAAGGTGGACCGGATCACCCCTGGCGCGCCCGCGCCCAGCATCCGCTGCTCGCTGCGCGACCGCGAGCGCACGCGCGAGAGCTTCGTCTCCAACGCCTATGATCTGAGCCGCCTCGGCACCTGGCAGCGCCTGGAGCGAGTCTTCCAGGTGCCCGACTATGCCTATTCCGCCTATGTCGCGGTGAACACGGACACGCGCGATGAGGTCGAGATCGATCTGAGCGTGGATGACTGGAGCCTGGCCCCGGCCGATTCGGGCGCGGTGACGACGCCGCTGCGCCTGGTGGTGGACGCCGCCACGGCGACGCTCGGTGAAGGAACAACGCGGGAGCGCGTCTCGCCACCCCTTGGGTTCCCCGCTCTTTCTGGCGGTGAAGCCCGCTGGACGCTCCGGGTGCCGCGCGAGGGAGAGTACTCCCTTTGGGCGCGCGTGGCGGGTGCCGGGGTGGAGATCCGGATAGGAGATATGGTTGCCTCTCTCAAGCCCGCGGAAGGGGAGTGGAGCTGGGTCCGCTGGGAACGCCCGCTCCGGCTGCCTGCCGGCGAATGCGTCATCACCGCGCGTCTGGTGGGAAAGGATGCGCGTTTGAGCCGGATCGTGGTCACGGACGAGGCGCTGGCCGCGCGGTGAACCCTTGCGAGTGCCGTCGCGTCTGAAAGGATGCCGGTGGCATGGCCGGATGCCGTCTCCCACCGGCCCTGCGATGCGCTCCCTCGCAGAAAAGTCCCTTTGGGAACGCGGGACGGCAGCAGGGGTCTATTAGAGTAACCGGCAGAGAAGGTTCTCTTGGGAGCAGACCCGAGGCGCATACCCAGGTGTTGAATGCTGAGAGCGGGAGGTTGGCAACAGTGAGCGAAATGCTGGAACGGATCAGGGGAGCGGCGCTGTGGATCAGCGCGTTTGCGCTCGTGATCTCATTGCTGGGTGTGACGACCACCCGGCAAGCAGGCGCGCAGGAGCGCGGCCCGCTGACGCGGGAGCAGACGCGACCCCTCGAGGTACTGGAGGAAGCGTTCACCGCTATCGCCGACGTCGTCGAGCCGGTGGTGGTGCAGATCAAGGTTGAAGCGGCACGCCCGCGACCCCGCCGTAACGAGGAGAATCAGGGCACGCCGGAGCGTCCGGAGGATTTCTTCCGCCAGTTTCCGTTCGGTCCGAACCTGCGCCCGGTGCCCCCGCGTGGAGCGGGCGGAACCGGCTCGGGCGTCATCGTCAAAATCGATGGCCATGAGGCCTACATCCTCACCAACGCGCACGTCGTGAACGGCGCGCCCAACGACGCGATCACCGTGGTCTTGCAGGATGGCACAGCCATCTCCGGCAAGTCGAAGGTCACGGTGCGCGGTATGGATACGAAGACCGACCTGGCGGTGTTGAAGGTGATCACCGAGAAGCCGCTCAGCCCCAAGCACTATCAGGCAAAGCTGGGCGATTCGGATAAGGTGCGCGTGGGCCAATGGGCGGTGGCGATTGGTTCGCCCTTCGGCCTAGCTTCCACCTTCACCGTGGGCGTCATCAGCGCGCTGGGCCGTGCGCAAACGATCCAGGACACCACGTATACGAACTTCATCCAGACAGACGCGGCGATCAACCCGGGCAATAGCGGTGGCGCGCTTGTGAACATCCGCGGCGAGGTGATTGGCATTAACACGGCGATTGCCACCGGCGGCACGCGCTCCAGCGCCGGTGTCGGCTTCGCCATCCCGATCAACAAGGCAAAGCGCGTGATGGAGCAGCTCATCGCCACTGGGCGCGTGGCGCACGGCTTCATCGGCGTGCTTGTTGGCGACCTGACGGAGGACCTGCAGCAGCTCGCGAAGGTGAAAGAGGGGGTCTTCGTCCAGGATGTGACGGCCGGAGGGCCTGCGGAGAAGGCCGGCATCCAGCCAGAGGATGCCATCGTCGCATTCAACGGGAAGCCACTGCGTACGAAGGAAGAGCTC
The DNA here is from genome assembly GCA_012841485.1 of Armatimonadota bacterium. The sequence goes on along the minus strand of DUUU01000287.1, from coordinate 497 downwards.
ATCGAGCTGGCGAGCAGCACCGCGCCGGGCACGGACGTGGAGCTGAAGATCGTGCGCAAGGGCCAGATCGTGATGAAGCGCCTGAAGCTGGGAGAGCTGCCGTCAGAAGAGACCACGGTGGCCTCCGGCGCAGAGCAGGGCGGCGATCGCGCGGCGAAGCTGGGCCTGAGCGTGGAAGAGATCACCCCTGAGATCGCGCAGCGCCTCAAGCTGCCGGCGAACCTCAAGGGGATCGTGATCACCCGCGTGCAGCCGGGTAGCCCGGCGGAAGAGGCCGGCCTGCGCGCCGGCGATATCATCACGCGGGCCAACAGCAAGCCTGTGAGCAGCGTGGACTCCTTCCGGCGCATCGTGGATGCGCTTAAGGAGAAGGAGCTACTCTTCGTTCGCATCTCGCGCTATCTGGGTGGCGATACGCCCATCCGCCAGACGATACCGATCAAGCCGCTGGAGGAGTGATCCTCTGATTGCCCCCGGCGCCCCGGTGGATGCGTCCG
>DUUU01000286.1 GCA_012841485.1 Armatimonadota bacterium | reverse complement strand
CGGCCGGCCTGCAGGATCTCATCGCCCGTCCGCAGATGCCACCACAGGTCGTGGCTCTCGAAAGGGGTAAGCGCCAGCGCGGACGCAAACAGCACGACGGCGCTGCCAAGAAGAAAGGTCACGGCCCGCTGCGCGCGGTGTGGAGACACGGTGGCCGGCTTCAGGCTTCCTTCTCTTCGCCGCCTGCCGCCTTGCGAAACTCCGTGATGCTCTTGCCAACACCGCGGGCGAGTTCCGGCAGACGCTTCGCACCAAAGAGGAGCAGGATGATCGCAAGGAGGATCAGGAGCTCCGGCATGCCAAGATGAAACATAACGACCTCTCCTTCTGGACGCCGTTACTATAGCACACTGACTGCCGGGCGTCAACGCCTCGCGAGCCCAACTGGAGAGGCTCTTCTCCCCTCTCTCGGGCCACACTCTTCGATAGGATACGACCCCGCCAGGACAGAACTTCTAGGCAACCAGGCGAGAGAAGTTGCGCCCCCGTTAGAACATGACGGCAGCGCGCGGCGGAGGCCAATGGCGACGGGGTGTTGGCCTCGCCGGACGGGCCATCCGCGGGGAGAAAAGCCGCCGGCGGGTGGCACCTCAGGTCCGCACCGGCGATGGAGAGACCGCCCGAGGCATCGCGCTTTTCGGGAAGTGGATGCGCAAGATCGAATCGGAGGAGCTGTGAACGAGTATCATGAGGCCAACCGCAAGGGATGGGATGCCGTCTCGCCGAAATGGCAGGCCGGCATCGACCAGCGCGGCGCGTGGCGCCGATGCCACCGCGAGCCGGATCAGGTCCTCTGGCCCGAAGAGCGCCGTTACTTGGGGGATGTGGCCGGACAGGAGATCTGTGTTCTCGGCAGCGGCGACAACCTGGTCGTCTTTGCTCTGGCGGGCCTGGGCGCGCGCGTCACGTCGGTCGACATCTCGCAAGTGCAACTCGACACCGGCGCTCGCCGCGCGCGGGAACTCGACCTGGATGTGCGCTTCCTCCGCGCCGATGTGACCGACCTGAGCGCCATCCCCGATGCCAGCTTCGATGCGGTCTACACCGGCGGGCATGTGGCCGTGTGGGTTTCCGAGCTGCGCCGCTATTACGCGGAAGCCGGACGCATCCTGAGACCGGGCGGGCTCTTCATGGTCAACGAGTACCATCCCTTCCGGCGCATCTGGAGATGGGGGGTCGCTCCCCTGGAACTAGAGGCCCCCTACTTCGCGCGCGGCCCGTTCCAGACCGACCGCTCCGACGAAGTGGACGGCGCGGCGCCCGGCTCGATCCCGAGCTACGAGTTCCATTGGACGGTGAGCGACTACGTCTCCGCGATGCTCGCGGCCGGCTGCCGCCTCCTCGCCCTGGAGGAGATGGGCGATGGCCTGGAGGAATGGGAGAATGCGCCCCTGGAGGGGCTGCCACTCTACCTGCTTCTCGTGGGCCGCAAGGAGTGAGGGCGTTGGCCAGTCCTGACGCCAGCGTGCCAGGAGCGCGGTCCATGGAGGTCGAAGTCATCCGCCAGGCCGGTGTCGGGTCGGCCGCCCCACAGAAGGGAACTGGAAGCGGCATGAGTGAACACTACGAATACGCGCGCGCCTACACGCGCGGGGTCGTGATCAACCCGGAGGACCTCACCTTTCGCGAGTGGCCGGAGCGCGCGAAAGAAGCGGGGCTGACCACCCTTGCCCTCCACGACTCACGCGCGGGGGCGACCATCGCCGCCATCCTGGAGCGGGAGGAAGGCCAGCGATTCCTGGACGCGTGCCAGCGCCTCGGCCTCGCGGTGGAGTATGAACTGCACGCGGCGCGCGACCTCCTGCCGCGCTCGCTTTTCGAGGCAAACCCCGAACTCTTCCGGATGAACGACGCGGGAGAGCGCACCCCGGATGCCAACCTCTGCGTCCACTCCGAACGGGCGCTGGGGATCGTGGCCGAAGCCGCCCTCCGCCTCGCCAAAACCCTGCGTCCGAGCACCGGTCGCTACTTCTACTGGGGAGATGACGGCGCGCCTGCCTGTCGCTGCCCGCATTGCCGCGACCTCAACCCCGCGGATCAGGCGCTCCTCGTGGAGAACCGCATCCTCGCCGCGCTGCGCACACTCGATCCCCACGCCACGCTGGCGCATCTCGCCTACGCCTACACCTTGACGCCCCCGAGCCAGGTCCGGCCTGCGCCCGGGGTCTTCCTCGAGTTCGCCCCGGGAGGCCTCACCTGCATCGAGAAGGTGGAGGGAGACGCATCGCTAGGAACGACCGACCGCGCGGTCAAGAAGCGCTACTTTGAACTGCTCGATGCCAACCTGGAGCACTTTGACGCCGGGCAAGCACAGGTGCTGGAGTATTGGCTGGACGTCTCTGCGTTCGCCGGCTGGCGCAAGCCGGTCACGCGCGCCCTCGATTGGGAGCAGCGGCGGCCCGCGTTTGCCCAGGACCTGGAGGCTTACCGGTCGCGTGGCATCCGGCAGTTCACCACCTTTGCCTGCTATGCCGACGCCGATTATGTGAGCGCGTTTGGCGAGCTTCCCCTCGCGGAGTATGCTTCGGCGCTGTGATGAGAGCGAAGCCTCCCCACGCCGCGGATGCGTGATTCTCAGCCGGTTGTCTCGCAGGCGCACACTCAGTTCGCCGCACGCTTCGTCTACGGCAGGAGTCGTCCAGTACCGGCGGGAACTCATTCGTGCCATGGCAGTAGAGAGAAAAACTCCGACACCGGCAAAGGCGCCTCCCGCGCGCCTCTGGATCCTGGCGCTCCTCCTCATTCCTGGAGGCGCTTTCCTGGGTACCTACAGTTATATAGTCGCCCAGGCGATACAGTATACCCAGACGTCCCTCTTGCGCGGGCCGGTGATCCTTCTCACCGCCATTATCGCCGGAAACGCCCTGGTTCGCGTGTTCGGCAAGCGTGCGGGCCTGACCCAAGGCGAGCTGGTTCTCCTCTATATCATGCTCACGCTAAGCACCGCGATCGGTGGCGTAGGCATGGTGCAGTTCCTGGTGCCAACGCTGGCGGCACCCTTCTACTTTGCCACCCCGGAGAACGGCTGGGGAGAGTTTCTGCCCCTCATCCCCTCCGGGTTCGCCGTGCGCGACCCGGAAGCGCTCAAGGGCTTCTTTCAGGGCCACTCCACGCTCTACGACCCTCGGGTGCTGCGCGCATGGGCCGGCCCGGTGCTCCTCTGGTCGGCCTTCCTGATGGTCCTCATCCTCTCTATGCTCTGCGCGGGCGTGCTCGTGCGCCAGCGATGGACCGATCACGAGCGTCTCGCCTTCCCGCTCGTCCTCTTGCCCATGCAGATGGCCACGGGGGGCCCGGCATTCTGGCGCAACCGGATCATGTGGGCAGGCTTCGCCATCGCCGGCATACTGGAGAGCATCAACTACATCAACTGGCTCTATCCCTCCTTTCCCTATGTGCAGCTCAAGCCCTACTCCATCTCGCAGTTCATCACCCAACGGCCCTGGAGCGGTATCGCGCCCCTCTGGGTGGCGTTCTACCCCTTTGCCATCGGCATCGGCTTCCTGCTCAGCCTGGACATCTCCTTTAGCTGCTGGTTTACATACCTCTTGATCAAGAGCGAGAATGTCGCTGCCATCATCCTTGGCTTCCGGGATCCCGGAGCGGGCGTCGCCCTGGCGCGCGCGCCCTACATCGCGGAGCAGGGTGCCGGTGCTTACATTGGCATGGGCCTCGTCATCCTCTGGAGCATGCGCCGCCACCTGCGGGAGCGCCTGCTCTCTCCGAAAGAGGGATCTGACGCCGGCGAGGTGATCCCCTACCGGCTGGCTTTGATCGGACTGGGCGTGTGCCTTGCCGCCATGGCGCTCTTCTTCCGGGTGTTGGGCCTGCCCCTCTGGGCTGGCATGGCGCTCCTGGTCCTCTATCTCCTCTCCATCCTCACCGTATCGCGCCTGGTCGCGGAGGCCGGCACCGGGTGGACGCTCGGCTCCGACCTGAACGCGCACGGGGTCATCAATGTGGCCGCCGGCACGGGCGCACTGCAGCCACGGGCGGCCACCACTTTCGCCAGCCTGCTGTGGTTCGACCTCGACTATCGCGACAGCCCGATGCCGCACCAGCTCGAAGGGACGCGCATGGCGTCCCTCGCCGGCATCACGCCCCGTCTCCTTCTGGCGGCCCTCGTGGTGGCCACGGTGGTGGGCATCGCCGCCGCCTTTTGGTCCCACCTCGATATCTACTATCGCTATGGCGCCGCCAGCGCGCGCACGCGCCCCTGGGTCACCAGCATGGGGCAGCAACCGTGGGCTCAACTCGGCCGGTGGCTGCGCAACCCGGCGCCACCGGATCTCAACGGTTTGCTCGCCGTCGGCGCCGGCGCGGGCATCGTCAGCCTCCTCGCGGGGCTGCGCCAGCGTTACCTGTGGTGGCCGCTGCACCCTGTCGGCTACGTGCTTGGCAACACGCCCTCGATGGTCTCCTTCTGGTGCCCCTTCTTTGTTGCCTGGCTGGCCAAGCTGATCATCTTGCGCGTCGGCGGCATCCGGCTCTACCGCCGCTGCATTCCGTTCGCCCTCGGCCTCATCCTCGGCGACTACGTGGTGCCCGCCATCTGGGGAATCGTCGGACTGCTCACGGACACGCAGATGTACCTCTCATTCCCCTGGTGAGCCCAGACACCCGCGACGGCCCAGATGCTGTTCCGGCTTGATGCCGGGGCTGGAGCGCAGGCACGTCCATGGCAACGCGCGGATTGCGTGCTGCCCCGTGGCTTCGGATTCCCTATCTCGGAATCCCGGCCCTCATCAACCGTGCTTGACGCCCTCCTCCGCGTATGCTACAATAGCCCACACAACAGGCGAGGGGAGACCGCAATGCCCTTGATCATGCGCTGGCTCCATATCGGCGCGGCCATCATCAGCGTGGGCGGACTCTTTCTTCTGGTGAGCGTGATTCTTCCATCGCTACGCGCAGCGGATCCGGAGCAGGCCACGCTCCTGCTTCGGGATGCGCATCGCCGGCTTTGGCCCGCCCTCTGGATCGTTGGGGCGGTGCTTCTCCTCTCCGGGTTCTACGCCGCCGCGCTCGTGCGCCCTTTGATGACCCCGACCTACCACCTCCTGCTGGGGATCAAGCTGCTCCTCAGCCTCGCGTTTCTCGGCGCGGCGCTGGTTGCCATTCGCCCCGCTCCGGACGTCCCGGAGCGACTGACGCGGCGCCTGGATTGGGCCCGGCTCGCGCTGCTCCTCGGAGTGGCCACCGTTCTTCTCTCCAGCTACCTATGCCAACTGCGCATCGGGTAGTGGCCCACCTATTCCAAGCCCGCAACTTTCCGGCGGCAACGGTGTCAAAGTATAATGGGCAGCAGGCGCTCAGGGGGCAACCGTGACCTGAGCATGCCTGCTTGACACGCACCTGCCTGTGTGCTATACTCAGAAGCACTACCTGGCGTTCGTTCCCTGCCCGGTTGCAGGGTAGGGCCTGGGGGGGCAGGCCTCCAGGCGGTCGGCGCACCCGCATACGTTGACTTGAACGCTGACCGGGACCGCTGAAAAGCGCCGCAATCAGGAGGTGCCGCCATCGCGCGGGTCTTCGTGCGGAGCGGAAGCGATTGCGCTTCCGATATTCCTCGCGCGGCCTGGTACGATGGTGCAGTACTCCCGAGATGGCAGGCCAGAGAAGGCCCGGATGGCAAGGAAACGCGGCAACTCTCATCCGGAGTCTCCTTCTGGCAGGCCCGATCGGTGAGCCTGTAGGAACCACGCCCTTGCGGCGTGGACAGCGACAGTTGCAACTGCAAGGAGGATGAAGGATGATGAAGAAGCTTGCGATTTTGGGAATCGCAGCGACCGTCATGGCGACCACGGTCTCCTTGCCCAGAGCGCATGCCCAGGCTGAGGCGTTCAACCCGCAAGGCGTGTTGAAGCCAGAGCCCTTCGCGGATGTGCCGCCCGATCACTGGGCGCACAGCGCGGTGGAGCAGCTGAGGCAGGCGGGTCTGACGGAGGGTTATCCCGACAGGACCTTCAAGGGCAAGCGGCCGATGACTCGCTACGAGTTTGCACGCTTCGTGCAGCTCCTGCTGCAAAGCCTGCAGCCACGGTTCGCCTCACTCAGCCAGCTCGAGCAGCAGGTGCGGGAGATGGGCACGCGAGAAGTGCCTCCTGCCGGCCTCACTCAGCAGCAGCTCAACGATGCCATCGCGGAACTGCGCTCGCAGATACTCACCCGCGAGCAGGTCCAGCAGATCGTGCGCGATATGCTGGCGCAGCAGCCGCAGCCGACCGGCGGCGTCACGCCTGAGCAGCTCCAGACGCTCCAGCGCCTGGTCGATGAGTTCCGTGATCAGCTCGCTCGCCTCGGTGTCGATGTCGATGCCGTGAAGAAGGAGCTGGCGGACCTGCGCGGGCGCGTCGAGACGATCGAGGCCCAGCTGGCTCGCATGCCCAAGATCACGGGTGACCTGAACCTGATCGGCAAGGGCTCTTGGAAGAGCGACCAGGTCTTCCAGGCCGGCGTCTTCCGCCCGGTCTTCGACCACGACGGCCGCCCGTTGAACGACACCGACAACGTCCTCGAGCCGGTGCTGCCCTACTACGACCTGGACCTGGGCATTACCGCCATGCCGACCTCGAACGTGCGCGTTGCCGCGATCCTCAACGTCGGCAACTACGTCTCGAGCTATCGGGATCCGATCTTCCACCTGTACGACCGCGCGGGCACCGATGTGCTCACCCCGGTCCACGCCTACATGACCGTGCCCTTCAACTTCCTGGGCGCGAACGAGATCACCGTTGGTCGCCAGCCGACGCAGCTCACGTCCTACACCTTCAAGGCGATCGACCCCGACACCTATACGTTCATCCCCCGCGAGGATAGCGGCGACGTGATCTTCTGGGGTGTGAATACCACCTGGCGCATGGGCTCGGCCAAGCTGCGCGCGTTCGCCGGTGTGAATCCTGTGGACGGTCGCCTCGAGCCGCTGAACGTCTACCCGGATGCCCTCTTCGGCACCGGCACGCCCGGCGTCTTCGGCGCGTTCACCACGGTTGGCTCCGTGCCCATCGTGGACATCGGCAACTTCGCGGGTGCCCGCCTCTCCTTCGGCGAGCCTGAGACCGGCGTTCCCGCCGACCTGCTGGCCCGCGAGGTCTCCGTCGCGCCCACGTCGGTGCAGGCTCCTGCAGCCGAGCAGCCGACGCCCGCGGCAGAGCCCGGTCCTGGCGTGGATTACGGCTACAGCTACGGCCCGATCCGCAACGCCATCTTCGGCATCAACTGGCTGATGGCCGGTGGTGACTACCGCGTGGCTCCGCTCGTCGTGGACGGCACGCCCGTGACCGAGGATGCGCGCGCTCAGGTCGTGAGCGCTGATGCCCGCTTCAAGCTGGGCCGCCTCCTCTTCAACGGCGAGTTCGCCTGGGGCGAGTCGCAGACGGGTCGCCTCCCGCGCGCTCGCGCGCTGGATGACACCGCTGTGGATCTCCGCGCCCAGTACAACATCGGGCTCGGCTTCGGTGACCTGGGTATCGGTGGCGGCTGGCGCCGCATCGAGCTCGGCTACAACGTGCCCGGCTACTGGGGCTACCTGGGAAGCTGGAAGAACCCGCGCGGCATCGAGGGCTGGATGGCTCAGGCTGAGCTGCCGCTCCGCCGCAACGTGGCCTCCTTCCTGCGCAACATCACCCTGCGCGGTAGCGCGGAGTGGTACGAGGGTACCGAGAACGTGCCTACGGCCGGCGCTCCTGCCGGATTCGATCCCTCGGAGGAGAACCTGCGCATCGACCGCTACCAGGCGGGAATCGCGTTCAACCTCACCGACCGCAACCCGGTCACGGTGGGCTTCGAGCAGGTCTTCCGCAACTACGTGGCCGCTGATGTGAACGACGCGCCGCTGGCTCTGCCCACCATGGGCGTGGCTGGCAGCCCGTTGGTGGGTAGCCGTATCAAGAATACGGAGACCTACATCAACTTCGGCATCGGTCACAACTTCACGGAGGATATCAACCTCGCTCTGGTTTACCAGCTGGTCGACTTCGGCAAGTACGATGTCGATGTCTCCAACCAGCCGGCGAACTACCGCGGTTATATCGCCAGCGCTCAGGTGGGTGTCCGCTTCTAAGCGAGCACCTTCCACGAAAAGCGGCCCCCGGCCCGGCTTCGCCGGCTCCCGGGGGCCGCTTTTTTTCTCTCCTGAACTTATCTCGCCGAGCCGCGTCCCTAAAAGGGCAGAGACCCTTTTGCTCGCCCGCGAATCGCGGCCCGCCGGGCGATCCCGTTACTCATGGCGACACGCGCGCTGTTCGCCTTCGAGGTCACTAACAAGGCATGACTCGTTTGCATAGGAAGCTGCGTTCTCTTTGGGTTAGCATCCCCTGGCGGGCCACGCTTGCCGCCTGCCTGCTCCTCGCCCCCTGCGGCGGCGCGCCTGCCGCCGGCGGCGACCGCGTCCATGCCCGCATCCCGGGGCCAGTGCCCGTAACCGTGGAGGCCACTCGGATCACCCGGCACCCCTCCGGGAAGATCCACGCTACCGGCGCGGTGCTCATCACCCGAGGCGACGACTCCCTTAACGCCCGTGAGGCAACCTACAACCCTGCCACGGATGAGATTGACGCCGTCGGCGATGTCCGCCTCTTCCAGACCGGCCGCCGTCTCACGAGTGAGCGCCTGCGCTACAGTGCCCGGACCGGCGAGCTCCTCGCCGCCGATATCCACGCCGCGCTCGCCTCGAAAGCGCCTCGGGTAGAGTATCATCTCCAAGGCGAGTCGCTCACCGGCTCTCCCGCGGAGTACCACCTCCACGGCGGGCTCTTCACCACGTGCGAACAGCACCCCCCGCATTTCGGGCTGCGCGCGCGGGAGATCACCTACATCCCCGGCGAACGGGTGCGCGCGCGTCGCGTTTCGCTTCTGTTCCTGGGCAAGCCGCTCATCACCCTGCCCGGCTACACCTTCGATCTCTCCGACGACCGGGATAGATCCATCCTCTTTCCCCAGCTCATCCTCGGCGCCACCGATGGCATCGGGGCGCGCAGTGATCTCCACCTCCCCCTACCCCACCAAGGCGCCCTCCATGCCTATGCGGTCCTCTCCGCGCGGCACACTCTCCGCGGCGGCCTCGGCATCCATGCGGGCGAGTCCATCCCCCTGGGGATTCGCGCCGGTTTCAAGGAGGCCGCGCCGACCCGCTTCGCCAGTGGCGTCACCGTCTCCGTCCTCCCGGCCATCACGTTCCACCTGCCGGAGCTTTCCTCGCCCTCGCCGGCGCTGCAACTGGGAATGGCCCGGTATCAGCCCACGTTCCACACGCTCGCCAACGACATCACCGGGGGCAGCTGGAGCGGCGAGCAGCGCTATCGTCTCCTGTTCGCCGGAAGCGCAGGGCGTTACACCGAGCATCCCACAGGCGTTGCCGATAACCGCCTGAACCTGACGGGCGCCTTTGAAGTCCGCCCCTTCCAGGCCTTCCGCCACGTCGAACTGGGCGCCGCCCTCCGGGGCCGGCTCGCCTACTATGGCGAGGGCTCGCACTATGGCGTCGTCTCTCCTGAGCTCAACGCCCAGTGGAGCCCCTCCAAGCGCCACTCACTGCGCGCCGAGTTCCGGCACCAGATCGCCCGTGGCTCCACGCCCTTCCTCTTCGACCGCATTGACGCCGCGCGCAATCTCAACCTCACCTGGCGCACCCGATCCGCCATGGATGCCGTCGAGCTCGCCGCGGACATCGACCTCGATAACTGGAGTCTCTACAACTGGAGCGTAGGCTACTCGCGGCGCGTGGATTGCCTCCAACCAGGCCTAACCATCCATCGGCGCGGTGAGGACTGGGGGATCGGCGTGACCCTGGAGGTCCCGGGCCTCACCGGGGGATTCTGACCAGCGGGGCAGACCGCCTCGCTGCACAGGAGCGCAGGGAAGGCGCATCCCCGCCACCCGCGCGCGGGGTGCGAGCGGTCTCGAAGAGCATGGCAGGCCGCCGGCGTAGCACGCCGCTAATGGCTGGCAACGGGCGATACTCGGCTCTCGCGCTCCTCACGGCGACGGCGCATCCGCCGCCGCGGCATCAGGTGAGCCAAAAGCCAGTCTGTGAAGAGGTCCGCCGCTTCCAGCTTGCCGATCCCCTCGGCGCGGTTGCGCCCGACAAGCGCCAGAAGCTGCACCTGGTGCTGCCCGCGCAGATCCCCCTGCGCCTCATACTCGTGGAAGATCTCATCCAGGTGCATGATGCTCGCGCGCGCCGCTTCCGGGGTACGGAAGCGAAGCACGCCCGCGAGCCGGCGCGCATACGGGTTCTGCGGTCCGGTGTGCGTGTAGAGGTCAAAATACTCCGGCGTTCGCCCGCTCTCGATCAGCGTGTTGGCCACGTACGTCGGGGACGTCTTCAGGCGCGACGCGATCTCCTCGACCGAGAGCCCCTGATCGTGCAGCTCGACCGCCTGCTCCTTCTTCGTCACCCGGGTCGCCATGGGATTCTCCCTCCCCTGGCGATCCTATCCGGACGGACGCGCCATGAAACCGGAGCTCGCGCCGAGGCCTTCCGATCCACTTAAGGGACACGGGGCCGGCCACCCATTCGGGCGGCCGGCCCCAAAGCGGTCGTAGAAACGCATCCAAGTGCTACTCGGCGAACGCCACGTTGCTCTCGCGCAACGCCTGCTGCAAGACGCCAATCGGCACCTCGCGCGGCTGGCAGCCTCGCTTCGCGGCCAGCGCGGCCGCCACGCCGGCGCCCTCGCCCGTTACCCAGCAGACCTGGATCTCGCGCATGGCCTCCAGTGCCTCGTCATCGCTGGAAACGCAGCGCCCGCAGGCCAGGAGGCCATCCAGGCTCTTGGGCACGAGGCAGCCGTAGGGGATATCATACACCGGGCCCTGGCGGCGATAGTCGTTGCCCCGGCCAATCGCATCCTCGTGCCGATAATCGAACTGCGACACCTCCGCCGCCGTCAGCCGGAAGGTGCCGGCGAGCCGCCGTGTGCGCCGCACGCCAGTCTGACTCGCGGTTTCCACCAGCCAGACGTTTTCGAAGCCCGGCAGCTCCACACGAATTCGCTCTACGGCCTGATGGATCTTCAGGCGCGCGTCCGTGTCGATGTGCGAGAGCGCGCGAACGTCGAGGCCATCCGCGACGCTGTGCATGTTGTTGCCCCAGGCCAGATCCGGCTGTGGCGGGATGTGCTCGATATAGAACGCGCTCGACCAGCCGATCTCCTCGCGCAGGCGCTTCCAGAAGTCAACATGCCACTGGTGCCGCTCCGAGCGGTCTGCCTGCCAGCGCGACACATCGATCCCGGCCAGGCGAAACGGCAAGCCGATCCCCTGGTTCGAGTGCTCGAACTCCGCGCCGGCCCAGGCAAAGATGTCGCCATCACCCGTCGCATCGACCACGACCTTCGCCAGTGCCGCGCCAGAGCCCGACTTGCTCTCGAAGATGACGCCAGCCACGCGCCCCTCCTGAAGAACCGCATCGGCCAGCCAGCAGTGATGCAGCACCTCGACCCCGGCATCGCGGCATTGCTTGACGCTCAACCACTTCAGCGCTTCCGGATCAAACGCGGACGTATCGTTGTTCTGCTTGCGCATGCCCGCATGCCCGCGCTCTAGCAGCGCGGTGCGCGTCTCCAGGCCAAAGCCCCCGATCACCTGGCGCCCGTGGTCTACAAAATGCGGCAGCACCAGCACCAGCCCGCCGGTAGCCAACCCGCCCAGGTGGTTATAGCGCTCGATCAGCGCCACTCTTGCGCCCTGGCGCGCGGCGGCAACCGCGGCCGCCGTCCCTGCGGGCCCGCCTCCGCAGACGAGCACATCGGTCTCGATCATGACCGGCACTTCCCGTGCGGGGCGGGTGATTGTCCTGGCAATCCTCTCCTCTTGCATGCCTGCACCCCCTCCTCACAGTGGTGATTCTCGCCCGCGCGCGCTCTCACCTTCCGCGCGGAGAGCCGCCCCGCCGCAAGGACCCGCCCGCTTCTTCCCAGCGATGCGGGCATCAAACGCGTGCCGGCGTGCGAATCCGCGTGGCCACCGCGCCGTTGACCACAGCAACCATGGCCGCCGCCAGGAAGACACTCGGATAGCCGTAGGCGGCCCACAGCAGGCCGCCGAGAGCCGGCACGGTCATAGAGACCAGGTGATCGATGGAGACGCTGAGCGACAGCGTGGGCGCAATGTCATCCCGCTTCACGGCAATCTTGTCGAGGTACGTGGTGCGCGCCATGCCCGTGGCAAACAGAATCTGATCCATCATGTAGCAGAGGTAGACCAGGTGCACAGCATGGCGTCCGAGGCCAAGGTGCTCGGCAAACCCATACCCCAGGCAAACGAGGATCGTCAGGAGCGCATCCATGACCAGGACGGGACGCTCGCCGTAGCGGTCGATCCAGGCGCCTAGCACCGGGCGCAGAAAGATACCGATGATGGAGCTGGCGATCCACAGCTGGGCGAAAGTGGATGCCGGCTGTTCAAACACCTTGATCAGCACCCACGGCCCGAAGGTGACAAAGACCTGCTTGCGCGCCCCAAAGAGAACCGATAGGAGGTAGAAGAGACCGTACTGAGGGCGCACGAGAAAGGGCTTTCGACGCACGCCCGCGGAGTGGACCCGCATCGTGGCCATGAAGAGCGCCGCTCCCGTCGCAGCCACGGCGCCGACGGCGAAGATAGCCGCGTAGTCTAGATGGAGAGAGTCGATGCTCGCCCAGACGAAGCCGCATCCAATGACGGTGGCGGCGGTGCTGGCGCTCCCCAGCCTGCCGAGCAAGCTCGCCTGTTTCCCCTCTTCGGCCAGGGCAAGCGTGATCGAGTTCTGGAGAGGCATCACCAGGTGCGTGCCGGCGCTCCAGATCACCATGAAGAGGAGCATCGAGGGGTAGTGCCCGCCCCACAAGGAGAGCCCCATCATCCCAGCGGCGATGCCCAACGAGGCGAGCGCGGCGATCCGCGTCTCCATGAGAAAGAAGAGCGCCCCCGAGAGAAGCGCCGTCAGAAAGCCGGGGAGTTCCCGAGGAAACTCGAGCCGGCCGCGTGCTGCCGCCGAGAGGTGGAACGTATCACTCAGGAAGTTGTTGAACGTCGTCTCGAAGATGCCGCTCGATACCCCGAGAAGTGCCGTCGCCCCCACCAGGAGCAGGACCTGCCGCCGCCTTGCCGCCCGAGCTGTTTCTGCCACTCAATGACCTCCGCGCCTCTGTTCGCCACAGCCTTTGCGGAGGCCTGCACCCCATCTTTGGGCCGGGCGGACGCCCTCTCGTGACGGCGCACGCCCCGGTGTGTCACCGCTCGACCGGATACCCCGCCGCTCGCCACGCCTTCATGCTGCCCGGAACGTTGTGTACCTCGCGAAAGCCGTTCGCCTGCAGGAGGCTCGCGGCGATAGCGCCACGGAACCCGGTAGAGCAGTAGACCGCCACCGGCCGGTCGCGATCCAGCTCGCCCATCCGATCACACACTTCCGGAAGGTAGATGTGTCTCGCCTTGGGGATGTGGCCTTCCTCCCATTCATCCCTGGCACGCACGTCCACTACCTGCAATCCATCACTCCGCCCGTTGACGACACGGTCCCTCAGGCCCTGCACGCTCATCTGTAGCATGCGCGAGAAGGGGAGGCCGGCTTCGAACCAGTCGCTCATCCCCCCGTGAAGGAAGCCAACCGTGCACTCCAAACCGACGCGTAAGAGGTGGCGCTCCACGATTTCGGCTTCGTTCTCGTCGGTCACCACCAGGAGGAGGCGCCGCTCGGGGCGTATCAGCCACCCGGCCCAGATCGGAAAGTTTTCGCGCAAGGCGATATTCAGCGCTCCAGGAATGTGGCCTCCGGCAAAGGACTCGACGCTGCGCGTATCGAGGACAATGGCCTCCGGATCATCCAGCGCGCTCCGGAACTCCTCGATGCTGAGCGGTTGGAGCGATGGCACGCATCCGAGAACCCGGGGGCCCGCCGCGTTGACCTGGCGCACGCGCCGATAGTAGCCGGGCACCGGTGGGAGTGCCGAGAGAAGGTCGCGGGCGAAAGCCGCCTCGTCTTGCGCGCGCAGCCGGGGGTTGTGCTGGCGCTCGTAGCCGATTGTGGTCAGGTCGCGCCCGCCGATATGCACCCCGCAAGGAGAGCCTTCACCGTGGGCGGGGTAGACAAGGGTGCCCTCCTCGAGGCACAGCAGCTTCTCGCGCAGCGAGCGAAACAGTTGCCGCGCCAGGTTTTCTGCTTTCTCCGGTCCGAGGAGGTCGGGCCGGCCTATCTCGCTGGCAAAGAGGGTATCGCCGGTGAACACCGCCCAGGGCGCATCCAGGCCCTGGCCCCCCTCTACCAGGAGCGAGATGTGCTCCGGCGAGTGCCCAGGTGTCTCCAACACGCGGAGGGTCAGACCGCCCACTTCGACCGTGTCGCCTTCGCCCAGCGCCTCATGTTCGAAGTCGTACTCCTCGCTGGCCGGCGCGTAGATCGGCGCACCCGCGGCGACCGCCAGTTCTCGGGCGCCGGAAACAAAGTCGGATTGGATGTGTGTCTCGATGATGCCAATGATCTGCGTATCGGCGCGGCGCGCGCAATCGAGATAGAACTCCACATCGCGCCGCGGGTCGATGATGACGCACACGCCCTTCCGATCATCCCCCAACACGTAGGAGAGGTGCGCCAGCCCGTCACTTCTCACGGTCTCCAGTACCATCGTCCGCCCCTCCAGGCCTCCCATCGGATCGGAAGCGCCCGTCAGCCCGCCGGACTGCCGGTGCGCTACACCATTCCCAGTGGATCTTCCCGGAAGCTCTCCGTGGGAAACGCGGGGAGGGCGTCATGCAGGAGCCTGCACTCTCGATGGCATGCGCACTCCCTTCCGACAAACCGCCTCGGGACGCCCGCGCCATTCAGGGGTGACCAACACCCTCTCGCCATGCGCGGGGAGGGTCGGGGTGAAGGCTTCCAGCGGCACTCCGGAGATCCGCGGTCAGCTGTCAGGAGACGCGATGCGTCGTGCTCCCGGGTGGGAGGAGCGCGTTCTTTGTGGTTCTCAGGCAACGGCCGGCTTGCGACTCAGCGGGTTCGCAGGATCAGATCATCAATCCAGCGTTGGGTCACTCCTGGATTGCCCCAACACTCGCCAACGAGGGTCAGGTTGTCGATCTGGTGCCAGCCAACCGGGTTTCCCTCCTGGCGAAACTCCTTGAGATCCCAGCGCAGGCGCTTCCAGCCGGTCCACGTCACCGTGGATGAGACTGAGTAGCGGTCGGTGCCGGGTGTCGCCGGATCATCCGAAGGCAGAACGACCCTCACGCGCTCCCCGGTGGCATATTCAGCGCGCACCGCCAGCTCCAGGGCGCCCATCGCGGACCAATCGGCAGGCACCTTCTCCAGCCGGACGAAGTGTCGCATGCCCTTCTCCTCTCGCCAGCACACAGGTTCCTCTGACGCAGCCGTGTGCGTCTGGTGTGTTCCATGGCGGTATCGCTGGATCCTGCCCTCCAGATGAGCCCTGAAACAGCGCGCGTGGTGGGCCCGCGGAACTGCCGAGGCCGCTTACCGCTTAGACGTGTCGAGAGCACGTTTGCTCCCGCACTCGTGCTGGCTCACCGTTCTCCCGATCTTTGCTCCGGGCGCCGGGAATCCTCTTGGCAGATCGGGCGGGACCGGAGGCCAGGAGGGCGATTTCGGTTCGCGGCGGCCACCACAGCGCGGCTTCGACCGCGTTTCCTGTTTCAAAGTAGCGAGGAAGAGCCGCAGCCACGTAGAATTAGTACAACTGGGCCGTGGCGAAACACGCCCCTATTCTCCCGGCATACAACGACCAGAAGTAAGGAAGACGATGGGTTCAGTAGTCTGCAAGTTCGGTGGTACCTCGGTTGCTTCCGCGGCCCAGGTTCGCAAGGTTGAGAGCATCATTCGGTCTGACGCGCGCCGGCGTTTCCTCGTACCTTCGGCGCCTGGGAAACGCTATCCCAGCGATAAAAAGATCACCGATCTCCTATATACCTGCCACCAACTCGCAGAGCACGGTCTCTCCTTCGCCGAGCCCTATCAGATCATCTGTGACCGCTATCTGGAGCTTGCCCGCGAGCTGGAGGTCTCGACCCCGCTGGAGAGGGAACTCGCTGAGATCGAGCGCCAGCTGAAGTCGGGCACCAGCCGTGACTATGTCGCGTCGCGCGGCGAGTATCTCTCCGGCCGGATCATCGCCGATTACCTAGGCGCGCGCTTCGTGGACCCTGCTGATGGCATTCGGCTCACCCCCGATGGCCACCTGGATCCCGCCTCCTATACTCTCCTGGCCCCCCTGCTCCAGGGCGACGGGCTTTTCGTCGTGCCTGGCTTCTACGGACGTGGCGCCGATGGAGGCATTCGCACCTTCAGCCGCGGTGGCTCGGATATTACCGGCGCCGTCGTGGCGCGCGCCGTGGACGCAGATGTCTATGAGAACTGGACGGATGTATCCGGCCTGCTCATGGCCGACCCGCGCATCGTCCCGGATGCGCAACCAATCCGCGAGGTAACCTATCGCGAACTGCGCGAGCTCTCCTACATGGGCGCCTCCGTCTTCCACGAGGAGGCGATGTTCCCCGTTCGCCAGGCCAACATCCCGATCAACATCCGCAACACCAACGCCCCCGAGGAACCCGGCACGCTGATCACCCCGGCGCGCGACGCCTCGGGCACCCCGATCGTGGGCGTTGCCGGCCGCACCGGCTTCAGCATGGTCTACATCGAGAAGGAGCTGATGAACCAGGAGCGCGGCTTCGGGCGCAAGGTACTCGATATCATCGAGACGCACGGCATCAGCTTCGAGCACGCCCCCACCGGCATCGACTCCATGTGCGTCATCTTCGAGGACAAGGAACTCGGCGATAAAGCCGAGGAGCTGATTGCCGACTTCCACCGCGCCTTAAAGCCGGACCGAATCGGGATCGTCAACGGGCTGGCCCTCATCGCCACCGTAGGCGAGGGGATGGTTTTCCGAGTGGGCACCGCCGCGCGCCTCTTCACCGCCATTGCCAACACCGGGGTCAACGTGCGCATCATCGCCCAGGGCTCCTCGGAGATCAACATCATCATTGGGGTGGACGAAAAGGACTTCGCGCCCGCAGTCCAGGCCATCTACCATGCCTTCGTAGACTGAGCCTGGCAGAGGGCGGCGCCCATCGTTGGGATTCCGAGATAAGGAAGGTTCAGAACGCGCGGAGACCGGACTCCGTGCGATACACGAAGGGCTTCTGCACACCCGGGCGCGGAGCTTCCAGCTCCGCGCCACGCATCCCCCCCATCCCCAACAAAGCCAACACTCTCGCCGTAGCTGGCACCATCCGTAAAGCAAGCATTCCCTGAACACGCGGGAGGAGAGCGCCTGCCCGCGTGGAACCATCAGGCGGGTATGGTTGGCCCCTCTGCCCGACGCGGTCGCGCACCCGGCGTCAGGCACACTCCGAAGGGCACGCCACCGGAGCCGCAGGCAACCAGTCTCTGGGCGTGCCAGGCGGGTCCGGCCACGGAAAGGAACAGGACGGATGGTAAAGCTGGCAGGTCTCCCGATAGCAGCGATGGCGATGGGCGTCGCGGTCTCGGCGCAGGCGGCTCCCGCGTTCGAGCTAACTCCCAAAGTGGTGCCCCTAGCGCGCGAGACGAGCCTCACCCTCCAGGCACAGCCCGGCACGCGCTTCGAAGAGATCGAGCATGAGGTCCGCATCTACCCGATGGAGTGGAGAGCCGGCAGTGATGTCGCGGGAGTCACCACGGTCAAGGCGCGGCCCACGGAGGGTGCCTTGCGCATCTCCCACCGCTTCGCCGATGAGCAAGAGTACCTGGTGGCGGTGTTCGGGAACGATCCCAAGCGCGCCCTTGCCAGCTTCCGGGTGTATGCCGTCGCGGATGACCTCTTCTCCCTCCAGCCCTATAAGGGAGATCTCCACCAACACTCCCACCACTCCGACGGCAAGGAGGCACCCGCCTACGTCGCCGCCTATAACCGCAAGCTGGGCATGGACTTCATGGCCCTCACCGACCACCATAAGTACGCGCCTTCGCTGGAGGCGATCCAGGCTTTCGAAGGCCTGCCCATCGACCTGCGCATCTTCCCAGGCGAGGAGGTGCATGCCCCCGATACCGGGGTACACCTCGTCCACTTCGGCGGCAAGTCCAGTGTGAACGACCTCTTCAAGACGCCCGCCTACGCGGAGGGGGTGAAGCGGATCGCCGCGTCACTGAAGGATTTTCCGGCCGGGATCGACCCCAAGAGCTACGCGGCCTGCCTCTGGGCGCTGGAGAAGATCCGGGAGGCCGGTGGAGTCAGCATCTTCTGCCATCCCTACTGGATCACCGGCAACCGCTACAACGTGCCCGAGGCGTTCATCTCCCGCCTCTTTGCCGAGAAGCCCTTCGATGCCTACGAGCTGATCGGCGGCTTCTGGCTGCATCAGACGGAGTCGAATGCCCTTCAGGTGGCGCGTTACTACGAGGAGGCCGCGAAGGGCAACCGTGTGCCCGTCGTAGGCGTTTCGGATGGGCATGGCGTTCACCGCGGCCTCAACGGCTGGTATTATACCGTGGTCCTGGCACCCTCGCCGGACTACCCGGCCGTCCGGGATGCGATCCGCGCCGGCTACTCCGTGGCCGTGGAGAGCCTGCCGAACGCGCCGGCCGCGCGGCCCTATGGTCCCTTCCGCCTGGTGAAATACGTCAGTTTCCTCCAGCGCGAGGTCTTTCCCGCTCATGATGCCCTCTGTGCCGAGGAGGGCGATGCCATGCTCGCTCATGTCGCCGGGGATCAGGATGCCGTCACCCGGCTCCAGACGCTGCAAGGGCGGGTCGCGCAGCTGTATGCGCGGCTCTGGGCGCGCGAATGAGGTGCGCCCGCGTACCTCGGATTGAGGCTGCCTGGAACCCGCGGGGTGATCGCGCCTATGGAAAGAGCAGGTCACGATCGCGTTCGATCACCTCGCGGATAGCGCGCGCGCACGATGCGGTGAGGGGATAGTCGAGGTAGCTCCGCCACGTGCCGAAGATCCCCATCTCTACCAGGAGCTTCTTCTGGCCGGAGAGCCAGCACTCGATCTGCTCGCCGCCGTAGACGGCGTACATCATCTGGTTCATGTGCTGCTGCAGGCGGTTGGCGAGGTCGATATCGCCAGCCGCCACAGCCGCCATGATCTGGCCGGCCAGGTAGCCGTTGAAAATGCCGCCTCCGAGAAGCAGGCCATCGTAACCCGCCTGGAGGTACTCGACGCAGTTGAACTCGTTGCCATTGAGGAGGCAAAGCTCTGGACGCTTCTCGCGAGCGGCGAGGGCAATCTCGCGACGCCCCGGCTCGCCGGTGCTGTCCTTCACCAGAACCACCTTCTCCTCGGCGTAAACCTCCTTCAAGGCATCGTCGGACACCACGATGGAGGAGTGGGTGCCCCGGTCGTAGATCCCCACCGGGAGAGGGCTCTCGCGGATTGCACGCTGGTAGAGCGCCTGGACGGTCTGAGGGGTGGCGTTGAGGAGGAAGTAGGGCGGGGCGATCACGGCGATATCGGCACCCTCTTCGGCAGCCACGCGCATATTCTCGAGAATGCGCGCGGCGGAGTTGTCCGTCACCTGGGCGGCAATGAAGAGCCGGCCCTTCGCGCTGCGCACGATGCCGCGTAGAAGCGTGCGCCGCTGCCCGTCGGTCATCCAGGGGCCCTCGCCACACGTTCCACCAACGAAAAGACCTTTGATCCCCAGGCGCAGGTGATGGGCCACCATGCGCTCGACCGCGGCTTCATCGATCTCCATCGACTCCGTGAACGGCGTCGGCGTCGCCGACCACACGCCCGCCATCTCAGCTCGCGACAGTGTCATCTCTTCTCCTCTACTGTGCCTGATCCTGGCATTTCCGGTGCTTTTCGCCACGACGCTGGCGGTTCCTGCGCGTGATTCTCTGACGCGAGCGTCGCCCATGCCGTCGCATGGAGGAGGCACGGGCCACCATAGGCAGGAGTTGGCCGGCAGGGGGGTGAAAAAGAGCTGCGGCGCGGACAGGGCTCCGCGCCGGAGGAGAGCGCGATGAAGATCAGTTTCATGACGTTCATGACTCCGGAGTGGACGCTGGACGAGGTGATCGCTGGCGCACGACGGCATGGCTATGACGGCGTCGAGCCACGGGTGACCGCCAAGCACAAGCACGGCATCGAGCCAGACATGCCCGCTGCGGCGCGCAAGGAGGCGCGCGAGCGCTTCGCCGATGCTGGCATCGAGATCGCCTGCATCGCCACGTCATGCACCTTCGCGGCGACCGACCCCGCCAAGCGCCAGGCGAATGTCGATAACCTGAAACGGCACATCGAGCTAGCGGCCGATCTGGGCGCGCTCGGGATCCGCGTCTTCGGTGGCGTCCGCCCCGAGGGGCTGAGCATGCCGGATGCCATCGCCATGGTCGCGGAGGACCTGAGCAAGGGCTGCAGCCAGGCCTGCGACGCCGGCGTGGGAGTGTGGCTGGAGACGCATGATCACTTCTCCCGCGCTGAAGACGCCGCCGCCGTCATCGAGCGAACCAATTGCGCCTGCCTGGGGATCAACTGGGACCTGATGCACCCCTACCGCAATGGCGAGACAACCACCGAGACGTGGGGCTTCCTGAAACAGGGAGCCGTGGTACGACACACGCACCTGCACGACGGCGTCGAGGAGGAGAGCAAGGTGCGCCTCGTGCCAATCGGTGAGGGGCGGATTCCCTTCCACGAGCCGCTCCGCCTCCTGAAGAGCATCGGCTACGAGGGCTACCTTTCGGCGGAGTACTGGGCCGAATTGGGCGGTCCCGATGAAAGCCTCTCGCGCTACATGACGTCGGTGAGAAGGCTGCTATCGGAAATCTGAGCCGGCAGGGTATGGAAGGCGCGCGCGGGCCGATGGCAGCGCGTAGATTTCTCTCCGTGCGATACACGAGGGGCTCCTGCACACCCGGGCGCGGCGCTGAAGCTCCACGCAACAGCCCCAGGCGGACATCGATACCGCGGATGGAGGGGACGGACACGGATGGGGAGGTGCAGGCACGGCCGGCTCGCAGAGGCACGGGCGTTTCTATTTGCACGGCGCCTGCGCCCTCCCCGGGCCTGGCCAGTTCCGCTTTTCTGCGTTCATCTGTGTTCATCTGCGGATAACGAAAGCGCGGCGGATGCCTGCGATCCCACCTTGACGAAGCAAACATGCGTGTGCTATACTGGCGGGCGAGGGGCACGCGGTGTTTGTTCACCTACACACGCATTCGGAGTTCAGCTTCCTGGATGGGGCAAGCAAGGCGAAGGATCTGGTCGCGGCGGCGGCGGCCCATGGCATGGAGGCTCTGGCGCTGACGGAGCACAACAACGTCGCCTCGGCGGTGCGCTTCCAGAAACAGGCGGGGGAGGCAGGTATCCGTGCCATTATCGGCGCGGAGGTGACCGTGGGCCCGGCGCCCGGCCACCATCTCACCCTCCTCGCTCGCCACGCGCGGGGCTATGCCCATCTCTGCCGCATCCTGACGCGCGCCCACCTTTCGCAGCCGCGCGGGAATCCGATGGTGGATGAGGAGACGCTGGCGCGCTATGCCGAGGGGCTGATCTGCCTCTCCGGGTGCCGGCGGGGGCGGATCCCCACCCTCCTCCGGCAGGGCCGCTACACCGAGGCCGCGGAGACCGCCCGGCGCTATCGGGAATTCTTTGGTCCTGAGGGCTTCTATCTAGAGGTGCAGAATCACCTGCTGCCGGACGACCGCCGGCTCTGCGACCTGCTGGCGCAGCTCGGCGCGCACCTGAAGATCCCGCTGGTGGCAACGAACAATGTCCACTACGCGGCGCGCGAGTGGTTTCAGGCGCAAGACCTCCTCACCTGCATGCGGCATCTGATCTCCCTGGAAGATCCCCACCCGGAGCGAAAGCTGAACGCCGAATACTCGCTGAAGAGCGACCTCCAGATGTGCGCCCTATTTCGCGACTATCCGGAAGCCCTCGCCAACACCGAGCGCATCGCCGCCGCATGCACGCCCCCGCTCGACTTTGGCGCCCGCCATTTCCCCGCGTTCCCTGTTCCCGAAGGGGAAACGGCGTTCACGATGCTGCGCCGGCTGGTCTACGCCGGCGCCCGGAGGCGCTATGGGAAGATCACCGCGGCCATCGACCACCGCCTCCGGCATGAGCTGGAGATCATCCACCGTTTGGGCTACGACGACTACTTCCTTGCCGTCTGGGACCTCGTCTGCTTCGCGAAGCGCGCGGGAATCCGCTGTGCCGGGCGGGGATCCGCCGCCGACTCCGCCGTCGCCTACTGCCTGGGGATCACCTCGGTCGACTCCATCGGGCGCAACCTGATGTTCGAGCGCTTCCTGAACCCGGAGCGCGCCAACATGCCAGATATCGATGTCGATTTCGATGCCCGCCGGCGCGAAGAGGTCTCCCGGTATGTCTACCGACGTTATGGCGACGAGCACGTGGCCGCCGTCTGCACGCTCAACCGGTATCGGGCGCGCCTCGCCATCCGCGAGGTGGGCAAGGCAATGGGCTTCCCGGAAGAGGAGATTGACCGGCTGGCGAAGATCATGCCCCACATCTCGGCCGATGATATCCGCCTCGCCCTCCAGCACTACCCGGAGCTACGCGATAGCCGCGTGCCCGCCGCGAAGCTGGAGCAGCTCTTTGATTTCTGCGAGCAGATCGCCGATCACCCCAAGTTCCTCGGCACTCACCTCGGCGGCCTGGTCATCGCCCGCGATCCGATCCTCGATCTCTCGCCGCTCCAACTTGCCGCCAAAGGGATCCGGATTGTCCAGTTCGATAAGGATGACGTGGAAGAGCTGGGGCTCATCAAGCTCGACCTCCTCTGTCTGCGCACCCTGGGCGCCCTGGAGGACGCGGCGCGCGACATTCGGGCCACGCAACCGCGTCCACTCGGGCGCCAGGAGAGCTCGGAGGAGGCCTCCCCCGACCCGCTCGATACCATCCCCCTGGATGACCCCGCGACTTACGAGCGCCTGCGCGCGGGCGAGACCATCGGCGCGTTCCAGCTAGAGAGCCCAGCGCAGCGCGCGCTCCAGACACGCCTGGGGGCCAATCAGATCGAGGATGTGGTGGCGAGCGTGGCGCTCATCCGGCCGGGCCCGATCAAGGGCAATATGGTGGAGCCCTACATCGCCCGGCGGAAGGGGGAGGAGCCCGTTCGCTACATCCACCCGAAGCTGGAGAAGATTCTGGGCAAAACTTACGGGGTGGTCCTCTTTCAGGAACAGGTGATCGAGATCGCCGTGGAGATCGCCGGCTTCACGCCCGGCGAGGCGGATACGCTGCGCCGGGTGATGACGAAGCACCGCTCCATGAAGGAGATGCAGGCGCTGGAGAGGCCCTTCATCGAGAAGTGCCTGTCACGAGGCATCTCCCGGCAGGTGGCGGAAACGGTCTTTGGCTACATCGTGGGCTATGCCGGCTACGGCTTCTGCGAGGCACACGCCGCCGCCTTCGGCGACACCGCCTATAAAACGATGTACCTCCTCACGCACCACCCGGCGGAGTTCTATGCCGCTCTCCTCAGCAACCAGCCGATGGGCTTCTACTCTCCCAACACGCTGGCCCTGGAGGCACGCCGGCGTGGCATCCGCATGCTTCTGCCAGATGTGAACAAGAGCGAGAAGCGTTTCACGGTCGAACCGGGCCCGGCGATCCGCGTCGGCCTGAAGCAAGTCGAGGGGATGGCCGAGGCCGAGATCGAGGCGCTCCTTGCCGAGCGCCAGGAGAAGGGCTCCTTCCCCTCCCTCGCGGAGTTCCAGCGGCGAGTTCCGATCCGGCGCAATATTCTAGAGCGGATGGTCCTCTGCGGCTGCTTCGACAGCCTGGCGGGGAACCGAAAAGCGCTGATGTTCGAGCTGGACGGGGCTTCGAGCCATTCCTCCCAGGTGAGCGATTATACCGACTTCGAGAAGTTCTCGCATGAGGCGCGCATCCTGGGGATCAACGTCTGCTGCCACCTGATGGCCTACTACCGCGAGGAGCTGCGCCGGCATCGCGTCCTCTCTACGGCGGAGGCGCGCGCGATGGCGACCGGAGCTGTGATCAACGTGGCCGGGCTGACCATCCGGCCGCATCGCCCCCCCACGCGCAGCGGGCGCACGGTCGTCTTCTTCAGCCTGGAGGACGAGCATGGCATGCTGGATATCACGACATTCGAGGATGTATACCAGCGTTATGGCAAGGTGATCTACACCGAGCCCGCGCTGATCGTGAAGGGACGCGTTGAACGGCGCGGAAACGCGGTCAGCCTAACCGCGTTCCAGATCCGGGATCTGCCACGGGCCTATCGCCGCGATGCGCCCGCGCCTCCCGAGCGCATCATTCGCGACAACACCGCCCGCGGACAAAGCCCTGGCGCGCTGCTCCGCCGTAAGAGGTGAGTGCCCCCCCACCGCCGGGCTCATCCGGGCTCGGGAGCACCTGCCGGAGGGCAAGCCGGATACTCTGGTCCAGTTCAAACACATCGATGGGCTTCGTGAAGTAGCCATCGAAGCCGGCCTCTCGGGCCTGGCGGATATCCTCCTCGGCGCCCAGGCCCGTGGTAGCGAAAGCGATGAGCCGGTCGGCCCCGACCAGACGTCGCACCCGGCGCATCAACTCCAGACCATCCATGCCGGGCAGGCCGATATCGGAGAGGAGGACATCCGGCAGCTCCTCCTCAAGCTGGCGGAGCGCCTCCTCGGCTGTCTCCGCGGTCTCAACCGCGTAGCCCATCAGGCTTAGCCCATCGGCCAGCAACTCGCGCACATCCGAGTTATCCTCGACCAGGAGGAGGCGGCAGCTCTTCTCCACCTCCGGGGACTCGCCCGCCGGCATGACGGCCTGTATCAGCGTCCCCTCAAGCGCGAGGAGGGGTTGTCCAATGCCGAGCCAGCTTTCCTGGCCCGGACCGGCACGCACCCCGGCGCGTTCTCGGACCACAGCCTGCCAGGCATCACCCCCCGGCTGTCGGGGAGCGATCCCCGGCTCTGCCCATGATCGTTCGAAACCGCGAGGCTGCCTCTCGGATGAGATGCTCCCATCGGTGGTGCAGAAGGCCGCAGGGAGGGTCTCCCTATTGAGGCCGGCCTGCATCTCGCACTGGTGCGCCTTGAAGCGCGAAGCCCGCCCGTCATCCTGTACGCCAAGCCCATTCATCGGCTCTCCTCGCTCCGCGGAGGCAGGCTCCTCAGCTCTCGCGCTTCCCCAGCGCCCCGCTCTCGCGCCCAACCCTTCCCGAACGAGCGACGCCTGCTTGCTTCCCCGCCTTACTAGTCTTCCCGCAAACCAGCAAGCGTAAACATCAACCGCGGGCCGCTCCCTTGGGCGCACGGCAAGCACCGGAATCGCGCGAGGTGTTCTCCATCCGCAGATGGACACAGATGAGTGCTATCGCCGCCAGCGCCGGCCTTTGCGCCGCTGCGGCAGGAGCGATCCCCGTCCTATAGAACACAAGGGCAGAAGGGATTGGCCGCGTGCCCGCGCGCGGCGGAGCATGACAGTGATGGGCTTCAACCGGGGGGTAATCCAAACGCGCGATCCATACTCTTGTGACGGCGCATTCACTTGCGTGATCAACGGAGATCGACACGGTCGAGCGGGGGGCGGGCGCCGGCGGTCTATCGGCCAGCTCTCCCTGCTTCTGCTCATTGGCATCGTTCTCCTTCCCCTGCGCGCCGGCGCGGTGACGGAGGAGGAGCTTGGCCCCGCCATCCGCGCGGCGATTGCCGTGCCCGCCCTGGAGAACGGCCTGACGGCGGTGCTCGTCCAATCGCTACGCGATGGCCGCACGCTCTATGCCACCCACCCGACGGTAGCGCTCATGCCGGCTTCCAACGCCAAGCTGTTCACGGCCATCCTCGCCCTGGAGCATCTCGGGCCGGAGTACCGGTTTCAGACGGTGCTCGCGGCACGCGGCAAGGTGTCGCAAGGAGTGCTCGCAGGAGACCTGATCCTCAAGGGCTTCGGCGATCCGACGCTCGTGACGGCGACCCTGCACGACTTCGTCAACGCCGTCCGCGCGAAAGGGATCGAGCGCGTCGAGGGCGATCTGCTGGTCGATGCCACCTACTTCACCGCCCCGCGATGGGGAAGCGGCTGGTCGTGGGACTACCTGCAGGATTACTACGCCATGGAGATCAGCGCGCTCTCGCTCAACGACAACATCATGGCGCTCGTCATCCAGCCCAGCACAGAAACCGGTCGGCCGGCGCTAATCTCATGGGCGCCCCCCATTCGCCACATGGAGGTGATCAACGAGACGACCACCGGCAACCCGGGCTCGCCGCAGACGCTCCATTTCTCGCGCGAACTGGGTCGGAACCGCGTGATCGTGCGCGGCGCCATCCCCCTCGGCAGCCGGCCGGTGGTGCTGGATCGCATCCCGGTCGAGGACCCGGCACTCTACTGCGGGCACATCCTCGGGGAGCTCCTCCGCGAGGCGGGAATCCCGGTAGCGGGGCGTGTGCGCCACGGCACGCTGCCGGAAAAAGGCGCCACCCGGATCTACCAGCACCACTCCGCTCCCCTCTCGGAGATCCTGCCGCTCTTCCTCAAGCCGAGCAACAACCACATCGGTGAGCAGCTCATCCACACGATCCTCGCGGAGGAGACGGCGCGCCTGCGCCGGGCGAGCAAGCCGGACGCGGAGACCCCGCCGCCCTCCATCGAGAGCCTCGCGGATGGGCTGGTCACGAAGGCCGGCGCGGACCCGCGCGCTGTCCGCCTCGTTGATGGCTCCGGGCTGTCACGCCTTAACCTGGTGACGGCTCAGAGCGTGGTACAGGTGCTGCGCTACGCCTACGGGCAACCCTATCGCGATGTGCTGATCCGGGCGCTGCCGGTCGCAGGCAACGACGGCACGCTGCGCCGCCGCATGCAGGGCACTCGTGCCGCGGGGAACATGCGCGCCAAGACGGGCACGCTCAACGCCGTCAGCGGGCTTTCCGGGTACGTGACCGCGCCAAACGGAGAGCCGCTCGTCTTCTCCATCCTGATGAACAACTTCCTCGCCGGCTCCCAGCCCGCGCGCGAAGCCCAGGACCGGATCGGCGTCCTTCTCTCCGAGCTCGACCTGTAGCCACGGAAAGCAAGCGGAGCTGCATCCTCTATGCCGCGTCGCGGGGAGCGGTCAGGACCCGGTGGTAGCCGGGCGGTGCCCGGCCTGTCTGCCTGCAAGGCCCACATGCAGGGTGGCCACGCCGCCCATCAGGAGGCGAAAACGGACCTCCTCCAGGCCGGCGCGGGCCATCCTCGCGGCGATCTCTTCAGGGGAATGGAACGCGGCGACGGAGTCTGGAAGGTACGTGTAGGCGTCCTTGTTACTCAGCAGCGCGGCCACGCGCGGCAGGATCCGGTGGAAGTAGGTCTCGTAGACGGCGCGAAGGAGGGCGCCGCGCGGTCGGCCCAGCTCGAGCACGACCACACTGCCGCCCGGGCGGACCACGCGCGCCATCTCGCAGAGCGCGAGCTCCACGTCCGCCACGTTGCGGAGCACGAACGCCATCACGGCGGCATCTACGCTGGTATCGCGCAGCGGAAGCGACTGCGCGTCGCCCCCTGTCAGGAGAACGCTGCCTTCGAGGCCGCGCGCGCGCAGCTTCGCTTGGCCGCGAGCGAGCATCGGCTCGCAGAAATCGACGCCGATCACGCGGCCGTGCGAGCCTACCCGCCGCGCCATGCCGAT
>DUUU01000285.1 GCA_012841485.1 Armatimonadota bacterium | reverse complement strand
TGCATCAGGCAGGCTCCGGCTACTCCGCCTCTCCGGTCTTGTCCTCGGTCATCTTCTGCTGGCGCCGTGTCGCCTCCAGACGCTGCTCCTCGATCTCCTCCGGCACCTCATCCACCGTGGGCGGTCCGGGGTGGTGCCAGCGCTCGATTTGCTCTGGCACCGGCACCTCCGGGCGTTGCTTGCGCTCCATTCCGCTCATCGCTCCCTTCGCTCATCGGGCGCCAGGACCCCGGAGGCATGCCGGGGCCGGGCGGCGCGTTCCCATGCAGCGGAGCTTTTCCCCGAACGAACGGCCTGGAAACTCGGCCCGTGGGCGCGAACCCCGATGCCGCGCGGATGGGGCGGCTGGCTGGCGGTTCGTGGAACGCGCGCCTGCCAGGCGCGCGTTCCATTCAGGAGCGGATGAAATGGATGGCCACAATCAGCGCGGCGAGCGCCCACCGGTAGTAGACGAAGATGCGCAGATCATGCTTGCGGACGTAATCGAGGAGGAAGGCGATTGTGGCGTAGCCAACGACGGCGGATGCGACCGTGCCCGCGACGAAAGGCGCCAGGTCGGATGCCGGGAGGCCGCCCAGGAAGAGATCGCGTAGCCCAAAAAGCCCCGCGCCAAGGGTAACCGGCACGGAGAGGAGGAAGGAGAAGCGCGCCGCGTCCTCCCGCGACAGGTTGCGCATCAGGCCCGCGGTCATCGTGATCCCCGAGCGCGAGACGCCCGGCACCAGCGCGAGCGCTTGCGCGAGCCCCACCGTCACGCCATCCAACAGGCGCGCATCTTTGACCGTGCGCGCGCCGCGAGAGGTGCGATCGGCGATGAGCAGGAGAACGCCAACGCCAGCCAGCATGCCGGCGACCAGCAGCGGCGAGCGCAATGTCGTCTCAGCCGCGTCGGCGATGGTCACGCCCAGGACCGCGGCGGGAACGCAGGCGACCATCAAGACCCATGCGAGCCGTGAACGCTCGCGGCGCTCCTCCGGGGTTCCGGGGCCGAGACCAAGAATGGCCAGGCCCATCGATGCCCAGTCCTTCCAGAAGTAGAGGATGAGCGCCAGGACGGTGCCCATGTGCAGCGCGATGTCAAACTGGAGGCTGTGCTCCTTCCAGCCGAGCACTGCCGGGAGAGCAACAAGATGTCCAGAGCTGCTGATCGGAAGAAACTCGGTGATTCCCTGAACGGCTCCAAGAAAGATTGCCTGAAGGATGCTCAACGATTGCTCCATGCCACGATCATCCGGGCTCCCCCACAGGGCCCGGGGTGTGCCCCCGGCGCGTCGCCCGGAAATCGATGCTTGCTTGTGGTTCGAACCCCATCATATCACACCCGGTCTCTTCCCGCAAGATCCTCCCGTACGTTCCAGAAGGTGTTCACGGCGGCGCCGGCTACCGCGAGGCGACCGCAAAAGAGGAATGCGGCAGGCGGCGCGGAAGCGAGAGAGTGTTGGCGCGGCGCTCTTTGCGCGAGCAGGACCGCGCTACCGTCGGAGAGGAGCAGCCGAAGTGGCCCGGAAGCATACGGTTGAGGAATCTTGGAAGCTGTGGGACGAGGCGAACGCCTACATCCCCATGGCGACGCAGACCCACTCCAAGGCGCCACGAGCCGCCTTGCGCGGCGTGGAACCTTGCTTCGTGACGCGCGGGCAGGGGTGCCGTGTCTGGGATCTGGACGGCAACGAGTATATCGATTTTCGGAACGCCCTCGGACCTATCTCGCTGGGCTACCGCTATCCGGCGGTTGAGGATGCGATCCGGCGGCAGTTGGAGAACGGAATTATCTTTGGGTACGCCACGCCGCTAGAGGTGGAAGTCGCCCGGCATCTGGTGGAGATCATCCCCTGCGCGCAGAGCGTTCGCTTTCTGAAGACGGGCGGCGAGGCAATGGCCGCCGCCATCAAGCTCGCGCGCGCCTTCACCGGGCGCGAGCTAGTCCTCAAGTGCGGTTACCACGGCTGGTTGCAGACGATGACCACTCCGGGAATGCCCGAGGGGGTCTCCTCCTCCTATCGGGATCTTCCCTGGGGCGATATCCGGCCTTACGAGGAGGCGTTCGCGCGCGAGGGCGACCGCATTGCCGCCGTCACGGTCGCAGGCGCCTACGCGGATATCGAGCAGGGCCATGCGTTCTACCCGGCGTTGCGCGAGCTGACCGAGAAGCATGGCGCGCTGCTCATCTTCGATGAGATTGTGATGGGCTTCCGGCTCTCGGTGGCGGGCGCGCAAGGCTACTTCGGTGTTACCCCGGATCTGGCCGTCTTTGCCAAGGGGATCTCCAACGGCATGCCGCTCTCTTGCTACCTGGGCCGGCGCGACGTGATGGAGACGGTGCGCGAGGCGGTGGTCTCCTCTACCTTCGGCGGCGATACGCTCTCCCTGGCCGCGGCGAGGGCGGCGATTGAGGTCTACCGGAGCGAGGATGTGATCGGC
>DUUU01000284.1 GCA_012841485.1 Armatimonadota bacterium | reverse complement strand
CGCGGCGCCGGTGTCTGATAGGAGCAGCGCCCAGCGCCGGCCTCGCGTCGCGGCGATCAAGTTCATCGGCCCGGCCGCCATGCTCAGCGCCTCCTCGCCGACCGGACGGCCATCCACGGTCATCCGCACGCCCGCGGGCAGCTCTCCGGCGAGGGTGTGGTGGTCGAGAAAGACGGCGCGGTAAGCGCCGTCGGGCGATTCGGCGGTGATCGCGTCCCCCAGGATCGCGTGGAAGCGGAGCGGGGGCATTTCCGCGAAGCCGACCGCGGCGGTCACCGGCAGGCGGACCAGCAGGTCTCCGGGGTTCGCCCCGGTGTGCAGCACAAAGGGCTTTTCCCAGTCGGTATGCCCCTCTATTCCCGAGAAGGCGAGGAGTTGGCCCGCGCCCCAGATGTCTGGCAGATTCATCGCTTCCCCCTGTTTCGACGGCGAGAGGCCGCCGGCTCGTCCGGGGCTTCTCTCACGCGCGATCTTGCAGAGTAGATACGACCGGGGTGGCCCGGCCTCCTGCCACGGGAGCGAGCGCGGGCAGCACCCCAGGTAGCCCCGGTACCATCGCGATCCCTCTCATCCCGCAGGATCCCGGGCGCAAGGTGGCGAACCCGTCAACACTCCAGACACTCGGAAAGTGGCCATGCTCATGCCAGATAACGAGAAGCACGACTCCGACAGGCTCGGGACCTCTGCAGAGGAATCGCGATCACAGTCACTGACATGGAAGGGCGCCATGGTCTCTATTGCCGCTGGCGCCGTGATCCTCGTCTTAGTCGGTCTGTTGGTGCGGCACACAGAGATTATCACCGGACGCTACCTCAGCTCTGGGGTGCCTCCGGTGCTTGCCTTCGCGGGGCTGCTTCTCTTCCTGGGGGCGCGTCCACTCCTGCGGCGGATACACCCGCGCCTGTGCCCCAGCCGGTCGCAGGCGTTGCTCCTCTACATGATGCTCACCATCGGGGTATGGCTGTCGGGCGCGTATGGCGTGCGCGCGTTCCTGCCCCACCTGGTCGCGCTGCAATACTGGAGCCAGTCGGATGCGAATCTGGCGCCCTACCCCGGGGAGTTGCCGGAGTGGTACGCGCCGCGCGATGCCGAGGCGGCACGGGCCTACTTCGAGGGCTCGCGCGATGGCCAGGTGCCATGGGGCGTGTGGCTCCCCGTGCTCCTTCGCTGGATTCCCTTCATGCTTGCGCTGTTCGGGGGCGCGTTCTGTCTGATGCTGCTGATGCGCCGGCAGTGGCTGCACTCGGAGCGTCTCACCTTTCCGCTTCTCTACCTGCCGCTCTCGCTGGCCTCGGAGGGGGGCTCCCGCTTTACGGGAGATGGGAAGCCGCTGCTGCGCAGTCCGATCCTGTGGGCGGGGATCAGCATCGCGGTCCTCTTCAACGTGCTCAACATTGCGCACGCGCTCATCCCGACGGTGCCGGCGCCGAAGTTCTCCTACTCCCTCGCGCCCCACTTCCCCAACCGGCCCTGGACTCCGCTGCGGAGCATCACCCTCTTCTACATGCTGGAGGCAATCGGGTTCGGCTATTTCGTGCCGCTGGAGATCAGCTTCTCGGCGTGGTTCCTCTACCTGGCAGAGAAGGCGTTCGCCGTGGCGGGCACGGCCGCCGGATATGACAAGCCGGGCTATCCCTTCATCCAGGAGCAGTGCGCCGGCGCCTACCTGGCCTGCGGGCTGATGCTTGTCTGGGGCGCTCGCCGGCACCTGGGGGCGATGTGGCGGCGGGCCTGGACGCACGCCGGAGAGGAGCGCGTTGCCTGGATCGGGTTGGGCGTCTGCAGCGTGGTGGTCGTCGGGTGGGCGGTGGCCGCCGGCCTGGCCCTGGAGGTCGCGATCCCCTATTTCCTGGTGCTGGGCTGTTTCGTCCTGGTCTACGCGCGGATTCGCGCCGAGACGGGCGTGCCGCTGGAGTTCATCTATCCCTATGGGCTTCCCAAGGAGATGGTCCTGAATGCGCTCACAGTGCCGGGCATCACCGGCATGGGGGGCGTGCGGAGCATGGTGATCTTCTCCAGCCTGGCGTGGCTGGCGCGCCACCACATGACCGAGACGCTGGCAGCCTACCAGATTGACAGCCTCAAGCTGAACGACCAGGAGCGGATTGGCCGGCGAAAGCTCGCGGTGGCTCTGGGGGTGGCGTTCGCCATCGGCCTTGGCGCGGCGGTCTGGGCACACCTGGATGGCTATTACCAGATCGGGAGCAACGCCGCCTCGGGGGGGATGGGGGAGTACCGGGCGACGGTTGCCCGCCAAGAGTACCAGCAGATGGCCAGCCGGATCGCGGCGCCGCCGCAACGCGATTGGACGCGCATTACCGCCAACGCCAGCGGCTTCGGGATCGCCTCGGCGCTGGCCGCCGTGCGGGCGCGGGTGCCAGGCTTCCCGCTCCACCCGCTCGGCTTTCTCCTGGCCACCGCCTACGGCGATCACACGACCTGCTTCTTCCCGCTCTTCGTGGCCTGGCTGGCGAAGCTGATCATCCTGAAGGCGGGCGGTCTCAAGCTCTACCGGCGCGGCATCCCGTTCTTCCTCGGGCTGATCATCGGCCACTTCACCCTCGCCGGGATCTTGTGGCCGCTTCTCAGCATGCTGATCTCACCGGAGGCCAGCCGCTCCTACCACATCTTCTTTGGAGGTTGAGCTACCGAACCGCCTCCAGGTCATCGATGTGGATCTCGGCATTCTCGGGAGTGACGAAGCGGATCTGCCCCAGACCGGGTGAGAGGGGCTCGAACGGGGCGGCCGCCTCGCCAACGAGCTTGAACTCGCTCCAGGGGATCTCAATCCGCTTCCACTCCTTGCCGGGGTCTGGCTGGCTGGATTGCCAGTAGATCCGCTTGCCGTCCGGCATCTCGCCCATGAGCTGGACATCGAAGCCGGTGCCGCCGGGCGAGCGCACCCAGAAGGCGAGCCCGCGCGTGCCACTCGCGCGCAGTGCCACGCCGCGAATGCCATCGCCGCGCAGGGCAAACTGCTGGGTGATCTTCAAGCCCCGCTTGCCCCCGCGTGCGGCCTCCGCGCAGACGAGCGCGCGGCCACTCTTATACTTCTCCTCCGGCCAGTATTGGCGGCGCCATCGCTTTGCCGCTTCCGGACCCTCGAAGTCCTCCGCGAAGTGGACGTCGCGCCGCTCTTCCGGCTTGAAGCCGAGTGCTGCCGGCTGGACCTCCTGCATCGGCGTGGAGATGCTGATGTGGCGCTCGTCGGTTGCTAGTCCGAACCAGTTCAGGGCATACTCCGTCTCTTCGACCGGGAGCAGCGCGGTGTAGAGGCCGTCGCCGGCGGGCTGGACCTCCACCTTGCGCCACCATTTCAGGCGCCAGGGCATCTCGGCCGGGGCCACCCAAACGCTGGCATCCCGCACCGGCTTGGGGCCGGCCACCCGGAAGCGCACCTCGATGGCGTCTCCCTTGCGGAGGGGTGCCCCGACGGGCTGGCAGACAGGGAAGGGCTCGCCGGCCCCCTTCAGGTGGTAGTCCATCCACAGGATCTCCATATAGGTGCGGTGACCCTGCCGGTCGAAGGCGGGAGGGCCGCCGGTGCCGCCCGGCACCGTGATGCAGTGGCTGTCGTTGGGGGCAAAAACCAGGTTCTTGGGCGCCGGGATCTCGTTGAGCGTGCGCATGACGATATGTGGCCAGAAGAACCAGTCGTTGGCTGCGGCGGCGATAAAGTAGTGTGCGCGAATCCCCTTCGCCTGCCGGCCGGCATCGAGGTGCTCCACCCACCGCTTCCGCGTCTCCTCTGGCAACCCTCCGATCGTGTGGCTCCAGTGCGAGCCCTCATCGTAGAAACCGCAACCGTATATGGAGAACGCGGCGCGAACCCGGTCGCCCGCCAGGCCGCTGACCATGGTGGTCATGTAGCCGCCCCAGCTCCCACCGGTGACGCCGATGCGCGACCGATCCACGTCCGGCTGCGAGCGCAGGAGCGCCAGGCCGTTGAGTGCCGCGACCACGCCATCAAACAGGACGTTGCACGTGGGGTCTGGCTCCACGGTGAAGAGGCCCCACTTCTTCGCCGACCACGGCCCCGAGGAAGAGGCCTGGCGCATGTTGCAGATGCCCGGCTGGTCCTGGCAGAAGGAGACGTAGCCCCTCTTAGCCCAGGCCTTCACCGCGGGCGCGGAGGCATCCGCGTAGCCGCCGCCGCCATGGCAGACCAGAACCCCCGGATACCGGCCGGGCGCCGCGGGGCGTGCCAGGATGCCGTAGATGATCACCTGCTCCCCGGTGGGCAACTCCCGGTTGAGGAACTTCAGGCGGGTGATCTCCACGCCTTCCTCCGTCTTCTTCTCCAGCACCTCCAGAATGCGTGGCGGGGTATCCGTCAGGTAGGGCTCGAAGATCGCGGGCGCGCCTTGTGCCGGGCGCCATGCGAAGAGTATCGCAATCAGAATCGCCCACAGCATCCCCCGGCCCTGGCGATGGGGCAAGGCCATAGGGCGGCCGGGGAACGGGAAGAGCAGCGGATTCTCCTGCGCAGGTCGGTCCATCTTCATTCTCTTTTCCATCTCTACCATGCCGAGCCCGGTCGTGATTGACCGAGACGCCACCAGGCCCGAGCGCGGGGTCTGGATGCGCCCGCGCGATTGGCCCGAAACCCGAATCGGCACGTGCTCCAGCCGGTGCCCTTCTTCGGCGTTCCTGCGCCAATTACCTGTAGAAGTTGTGGAGAGACTGGCGAATCAGTGGGAACCCTCTGGACCAGGAGGGCATCCTTACAATCGCCTGCCATGGCGGTTGCGGGCATGGAATTCCCTGCTGAAAATGGATAGATTCGGGCGCGGTACACGTTGACAAGCCCCCGTCCCTGTGGTATACTCCGCATATCTATAGCGAAGGCGAGAGCGGGAGGCCTTCTGGGCGATCCGTACGCCGGCGTGAGAAGTGAACTCGATAGCGATCAACGCGATTAGGGAGGGACTGAGCATCGACAGGGACAGAGAACTACGGGTAAACCATCGGATCCGCGCCCGTGAGGTGCGCCTGATTGACGAAGAGGGAGAGCAGAGGGGCATCGTGGCCCTTCGGTATGCTCTCGAGTTGGCGCGTGACAAGGGCCTGGATCTTATCGAGGTGGCTCCGCATGCTGCGCCGCCCGTCTGCAAGATTATGGACTATGGCAAGTTCAAGTACGAGCAGAGCAAGCGGGAGAGCGAGGCGCGGAAGAAATCACGGTCGTCCGAGCTGAAAACGGTGCGCATGGAGCCGCAGATCGATGATCATGACTTTCAGTTCAAGCTGCGGAGCGTCCAAAAGTTCTTGAAGGAAGGCGACAAGGTCAAGATCTCGGTGATGTTCCGTGGGAGATCGATCACGCACCCCGAATTCGGCAAGCGTTTGCTTGAGCAGGTCGTGCAGCAGTGCGCGGAGATCGCCGCCGTGGAGAGGCCGCCTGCCTTCGAGGGGCGAATGAT
Organism: Armatimonadota bacterium; assembly: GCA_012841485.1. The sequence goes on along the minus strand of DUUU01000284.1, from coordinate 5,977 downwards.
GACGTTGATCCTCAGTCCCAGGCAGCAGCCGCAACCCGGGGCGGCGCCGCCCCAGCCGGCGCAAGTACAGCCGCGAGCGTGAGTTGCTGCATGTGAATTAGGGTGATCGGACTGTTCCGCGGGGGGTCCGCAGGTGCTGTGAGACCGGCCGACGGGGCAGTTCGTGTCTATGAGAAGGGAATGGCCATGCCCAAGATGAAGACGCGCAAAGGGGTGGCGAAGCGCTTCCAGGTGACCGGTTCGGGCAAGATTATGCGCCGCCGGGCGTTCAAGGGACACCTGATGCTTCACAAGTCGCCCGGGCAGCGCCGCCGCCTCAGCCGGAGCGCCGAGGTAACTGGCGGACTTGCTAAAGAGATTCGGCGCAATCTGCCGTACGCTTAGAACCTGTCCATTGTGGTTGTCCTCGGGCGGGCTTCGGGTCGATGCCGAGGGGTATTCCAGACAGGCTCTTGACCATTTGGAGAGGTAACAATGGCACGAGTGAAGCGCGGGGTTATCACCCGCAAACGCCATAATCAGGTCTTGAAGCTGGCAAAGGGTTACCGGGGAGCCAAGCATCGGCTGTTCCGCCAGGCCCATGAGGCCGTGATGCATGCCGGGCAGTATGCCTACCGCGACCGGCGGCAGCGCAAGCGCGATTTCCGCCGGCTTTGGATCACCCGTATCAGCGCCGCGTGCAAGCTGAACGGCATCACGTACAACCGCTTCATCGAGGGTTTGAGGAAGGCCGGAGTTGAAGTGGATCGCAAGATCCTCGCCGACATGGCGGTGACCGATGCCAGCGCCTTCACCGAGATGGTGGGGTTGGCGCGCCAGCATGCAACGACTCCGGGCACGCAGGCCGCAGCCGCCTAGTCTGCACGGATCCAGACCGCATTCGTAAGACCGGCGCCATCCGCCTCGCGCGGATGGCGCCGTGTCGCTCTGTGCTCTCTCCCAACACTCCCTCGGCAGGATCACGCCCGGCGCCGGCGAACCACAGCCTGTGAGAGAGGACCCCGAGGATGCGCCGCCACCCGGAACCACAGGATCGCCCCGCCGCCGACACCGCGCTCGCGCGCCGCGTCGCCGACTTCCTGCTCCACCTTTCCATCGAGCGCGGGCTCTCCGTGAACACCGTCGATGCCTACCGGCGCGACCTGCACCAGTTCTGCGAGTTTGCGGTGAGCGTGGGTCTCGATGATCCCGCGGCCATCACCCAGGACGAGATAGACCGCTTTCTCACCCACCTGAAGCGGAGGAATCTGGCGCCGGCGAGCGTAGGACGCAAGCTCGCCGCGCTGCGCACCTTCTACAAGTTCCTCTGCCGTGAAGGCCATGCTCAGGGCAGCCCGGCGGCGACCGCCGTCCAGCCCCGCATCGCCCGCCGCATCCCAGGAACGCTCAGCACTGCCGAGGTCGATGCCCTCCTGAACGCGCCTGATATGCACACCCCCAACGGCGTGCGCGACCGCGCGATGCTGGAGACGCTCTACTCGACAGGAATGCGCATCTCCGAGATCCTCACCGTTCGACTGGCCGATCTGGACCTGGGAGCGGGATGGCTGCGCTGCTTCGGGAAGGGCTCTAAAGAGCGCCTGGTCACCATCGGGCGAACCGCCGCGGAGTGCCTCTATCTCTACCTGGAGCAGGTGCGCCCGCGTTGGGCGGCGCGCACGGGCGCCGAGGAGCTGTTTCTCACAGATCGCGGGCGGGCTTTCAGCCGCTCCGGCTTCTGGAGGGTGATCAAGAAGTATGCTCTTCAGGCCGGCATCCAGAAGAAGATCACCCCGCACACGCTGCGCCACTCCTTCGCCACTCATCTCCTCGACGGCGGCGCCGATCTGCGCGTGATCCAGGAGCTGTTGGGCCACGCGCGCATCGCCACGACCCAGGTCTATACCCACGTCTCCACCCAGCGCCTGCATGAAGTGTATCGGAAGGCACACCCGCGCGCCTAGAGCCCGCGGCCGGGGACCCTGGGCGTAACCCGGGCGCGATGCCGTTCATCCTGCCCGGGCGGCGCGCGGTACCCCCATAGCCGGAGCGACATTCAGCGGGAAGGACGGTGCCGCCCGGCGAAGACTCCCCTAACCAGGGGCCGGCACGTCGGGTCGGCTCTCGTACTGGTACGGCGTAGAGGGAGGCCTTGCGATGAGTGATAGCGGTTCCATGATGGTGCCTGCGGAGAAGGTTCCGGTCCTGTGCGAGGTGGATCTCTTGGTGTGTGGCGGTGGCCCCGCGGGGGTGTGTGCCGCCGTGGCGGCGGCGCGCGCTGGCGCCCGCGTGCTGCTGTTGGAGCGTCACGGCTTCTTCGGCGGCATGACCACGGCCGGCGGCGTCACCATCTGGCATTCGCTCTACTCCACCGATGGGGAGACGCAGGTGATCGGCGGGCTCGTTCAGGAGCTGGTGGAGCGCCTCGTGCGGCGGGATGCCGTGCGCAACAGCCGGCCGGATGGCCGGGGCCACTTCGTTCTGGATACCGAGTATGCCAAGCTGGTCCTCGACGAGCTGGTGCGCGACGCGGGAGTCGTCCCGCTGCTACACGCCTGGGCTGCCGGCGTGGTGATGGAGGGGTCCCAGATCGCGGGGGTCCTGACGCAGAGCAAGGCTGGGCGGCAGGCCGTGCGGGCTCGCATGGTCGTGGATGCGACGGGTGATGGCGACGTGGCCGCTCTGGCGGGCGCTCCTTTCGAGAAGGGAGATGCCGAGGGGCTGATGCAGCCGCCCGGGCTATGCTTCCGCATCGGTGGCGTGGATCGCCGCCGCGCGAGCGAGGAGGGGTTCAAGACGGGCGCCGTGATGCGCGCGCTGAACCGGCCGATGGATTACAACGGTCAAGAGTACCCCTGTTTCCTCTGGACGACGGAGAGCCTCTTCCGCGAAGATGAGCTGCTGGTGGCGGGCGCGCGCGTGACGGAGGTGGATGCCACAGACGCCTGGAGCTTCACGCGCGCCGAGATGGAGGGGCGCCAGCAGATGGAGTGGGTCCTCACTCGCCTGCGCCACGAGGTGCCCGGGTTCGAGAAGGCGTACCTGACGGGTTTGCCAGCGCAGATCGGAATCCGGGAGACGCGGCGCATCCTTGGGGAGCATCTGTTGCAGGAGCAGGAGTTGCTGGAAGGCGTGCGCTTCCCGGACGCCATCGCGCAAGGGACCTACCCGGTGGATATCCACAACCCGCGAGGGCGAGGAATCGTCTTCAAGCATCTCGATGGCAGGCGACGAGAGGTGCTTCCGGATGGATCGCGCCGCGAAGAGACCTGGACCCCCGACGGCAAGGAGCGCCAAACCCCCTGTTACCAGGTGCCCTACGGCGTTCTGGTGCCCCGAAAGGTGGAGAACCTGCTGGTGGCCGGCCGGTGCATCTCGGCGACGCATGAAGCCCACGGCGCGATCCGCGTCATGGTGAACTGCATGCAGTTTGGACAGGCGGCAGGGGCTGCCGCTGCCCTCTGCGTCCGCGAGGGGTATGCGCCCCGAGAGCTGCCTGCCCCGCTGCTGCGTCGGCTTCTGCTAGAGCAGGGGTGCTGCTTCCTGGGGGAGAGATAGGGTCGTGGGGTTGCTGTACACGCGGGCGCGGAGCTGAAGCTCCGCGCTGCTTCACAGCAAAGCCCCTTCGGGGCTCCCCCTCCCGGCCCTCGCCGTTTTGAGGCACCCGGGAGTGAAGGCCGGCCTAGCCCGGCAGGGCTTCGCTCACAAGCAGCGCGGGGATTGATCCCCGCGCGCCGCTGCGGCGCCAGCTTCTCGCCGGCGGATGCTGGCCCCGGGGTGCGAGTGCCCCGACCCTATGCGATGGTGAGCCCGAGAGCGGGGCCTACTCAGAGTTGATCCGGGTGCCGGTTGGGGCCCGCGTGGAGCCAGAGGTTGATGCAGGGATCCACGGCGTCTGAGATCAGGTGGTGGTCCTCGCCCGGCTCGATCACGAACACGTCGCCGGTGACCATCGGGATGCGCTCGCCATTGACTTCCATGACGGCCTTGCCCTGCAAGAGGATGAAGACTTCGTAATCGTCCTCATGGACGTGCCAATCTTTGCCGCCCGGCCCATCATTGGTGTGGGTGCGCACGTTGGGCTTCTTGTAGGAGAGCGAGCCCTGGCAGAGGTATTGGCCGGGGATAATTCCTTTCAGGAAGTGGCCCTCGGTCACGTCAGGCAACTGGTTCAATCGGTAACGTTTCACAAAGATGCTCCTCTCACACGCTGCTTCCCTTGAGACGCAGGCTTCCGGGCGCTTGTTCAGCATCCAGGGCGAACAGGCACCAACCTCGGCACACGGCAGGGGCGAGCGTTTACTGCTCACCCTGCTCGATTTCGCCCTGGCGGACGTCCACCCTGCTACAATTCCGCGCGACGTGCGCGGCGCGTCACCTTGACACCCTGCATGCGCGCGCGATATGATGGGGTTGTGGCCGAACAATCGCACGGGTCGCGTGCCGCCGGTCGAGGGGCAGATTCCCATGCCCGGCTGGTGCAGGCCCGGCCTCGTCAACGTCCGGAGGTTTCGCCGATGCGACGCAAGATAGTTCTCCTGGCAATAGCGGTCGCGATTCCCGTCCTGGCTGGGAATGATGCGAGGGCGCGTTTCGGGCGCCTCGTTGGCGCGCTCTCGGAGGGTCCGGGAGGAGCGCGTCTCCTACTGGCGAGCGCGTTCGCGAGCGAGGCCGGCTGGCGCGCGGAGGAGCGGCGCTATCAGGAGCTGCGGCAGAAGTTGACGCGCCAGCAGCCGGAATACCGGGTGTGGCAGCGGTCGCCGGATGAGCTATGGGTGTACGACAACCGCCCGGAGCTGGGCATTGGCATGCACGGGATGACCGAGAAGCAGCTGGGTCTGGTCCGGGCGCTGGGAATACGGTTGATTCGGCTCACGCTCTACTGGCAGGAGATGGAGAAGACGGAGACGCCCGGCGTCTACGACGCGAAGTACCTGCGCCACTGGGATGAGCTGGTCGCCCGAGCAAAGAAGCATGGCGTGGAGCTGCTGGTGGTGGTGCATGGCAACCCTCCGGGCGTGGGGTGGGCGACGCGCGAGGAGAGCTACGGGCGGTTTGCCCGCTTCATGGGCGACATGGCGCGCCGCTATCCGAGCGTCCGTTTCTGGGAGCTGTGGAACGAGATGGATGTCGGGTTCACCGACCTCTTTGGCGCGGGCGTCACCCCGCCGGTGCCGATGCGCGAGCGCGGGAAGCACTACGCGCGGATGCTCAAACTCGCCTATCCGGAGATCAAGCGCGTCAATCCGAAAGCGCTGGTCCTGGCAGGCGGCATGACGGACTGGCAGGAGTTCCCGCGCGGCCTCTACGAGGGAGGCGGGCGCGATTACTTCGATATCATGAATCTGCATGCCTATGGAGTGCCGGTGGAGTGGGGCGTGGTTACGCGGGGCGCGGCGCTGCGCGACATCATGGTTGAACATGGCGACAGCGAGCGGCCGTTCTGGCTGACGGAGATGGGGATCGATGCGGGGAGCCTGGTGGCGGCCTGGGGGGTGCCGAAGGGGAGCCCGGCCGAAATCGGGGAGGCGCTGGACCGCATGCACCATGGACAGTGGGAAGGGGCCATTCGCGCCGCGTTTGAGACGGGGCTCTATGCCAAAGTGCTCCCCTACCAGTTTGAAGCCGGCAACGAGGCGATGCGCGACCAGCTGGCCGACCCGGAGTTCGCGCGGAAGCATCTCCCCAAGGGGAGGACCATCGATGACTACGGATTTGGGATCGTGCGCCGCGACGGCGTGACGCCGCGCCCTACGTACGAGTGGTTGAAGCGCGCGCAGCTCAACCGCTCGATTCGAAACCGCCCCTCTTACAGGACCGACGTGAAGGTGACCCCCGCGCCCAAGGGCGTGCCTGTGGGGTATCGCTCCCGGCGGCAGGGAGACACGCTCGTGATCCAGGGCGTTCGTGTGGATGCCTACGCGCCCACCCAAATCAAGCTGAATCGGGAGTGACGCCGGTGTCCCCGCGGCCGATCCGGCCCGGGGACCCGGGTGGG
>DUUU01000023.1 GCA_012841485.1 Armatimonadota bacterium | reverse complement strand
TCCGCGCCGCCTATCGCGCGAATCTGAACGAGGAGAAGGCCCAGCCACTGGATGTGAACGATGGCCGGCGGATCCGCGTGCCGGTCCGTGGCAAGGAGATCGTGACGCTCCTCCTCTACCGGTAGCCGGGTGCCCCCGCGCTCACTCGCCTCGTGCCACTCGGTCCATATGATAGATGAGGCGAGGGGTCCAGCGGAGGTGGCTGATGGAGCGGATGCCTCCATCGAAGGCGGCCTTCATGGCGCGCATGGCGATATCGGCATACTGCCTGTCACCCCCGAGGCGGTAGGCGTAGAAGAGCATCCCCGCGGTCATGTCGTTGTTGGCGATGTAGCCCTTCATCTTCGGGCAAGAGGTGTAGCGGAAGCCGTTGGCATCCTCCACCCAGAGCTCCGCAACCACCTGCTTCGCTCCGCCAAGGAGCGCCTGGGCAACGCGCTGATCCGACGTCTCCCGGTAGTACTCTGCCAGACCGTTCGCGAGCACGCCCATCATGAAGTTCGCCTCGCCGCGATGCCGGGGCATGCAGTAGCAGTGGCCGGGCACCATCTGGCGGTGCCAGCCGCCGCCGGGCGTCTGCCGCTCCAGGGTGCGCTCGACGATAATCCGCGCGGCATTCAGGTAGTAAGGGTCGTTCGTGAGCCGGTATGTCGCCAGGGTAAGCAGGAGGTGCCAGCCATTGTCGCGGCAGTTGCTGTAGTCGTAGTTGTTCAGGTAGGCGCCGCCATAGTAATCCGCCACGAGCGCCGCGTTCTCGGCTGCCGTTGGGTCGCCGCTCAGGAAGTACCAGTCACAGAAGCCCTCGGTCCAGGTGTGGCTGGGGGTGAAGCCGCCTCCGGGGATGCCGCTCCCCTCATACTGCTCGCGGAAGTAGCCCCCGGTATGCCCCATCGCATGGATCCACACGCCGCCCGCTCTCGGACCGTGGTGACAGGTATCCACGTCGATGGCGTGACGCGCCGCCCGGTCACCCAGGAAGTACCACCGCCGGTCGCCCGTGCGGATGAACTGCAACAGGAAGGCGTGGTGGTGGTCATACTCGCCGTTCGACCAGTTCACCTTGCGCTCGCCAAACTGGTCCCCGAAGTTCAGCAGGCCATAGCCGCGCGTGGCATCCCGATGGCGCAGGTAGTTTTCATAGACCCCCTCGCATACCTTCTCATACTCCGGGGAGCGCCCGGCGGTGGCGGGGAGGATCTCGCCGAAGACGAGGGTATCGCAGTAGCGCTCCGGGGTGCAGACGGCGATGAGCGGCTCCTGGAACGCCTGCGACACGTGCCGGGCCGCGTCGCCATCCGCCTGGCCCGGATGAAATGCCAAGAGGAGGTCGTGCTGCTTCTGCACACCACGGCGCACGCGATACTTTCCGCGCATCAGCGCGAAGTAGAGCTTGATCTCGTCCAGCTTGCTGCACCCATCGTAGGTACCCTCGGGGAAATCCGGGCAGAGATCGATCTTCAGCCCCTCCGCGTCGACGCCGATTCCCTTCGGATAGAGCTGCCAGAAGTCGCGGACGGCGGCCGTCACTCCCCACCGGCCGTTGCTCAGGTCGATCCAGCCGTCCGCGCGTTCGGTCTTCACCCCCGCCGGCGCGGCCGGCTCCAGCGTGTAGGAGTCATCCCGGAGCTGGCGCAGCGAGAGAGCGTCTCGCCCTTCCCGCTCCTGGCCATGTCCCAGGCCAATCCGCCACGACCACTCCTCCCGCGCCGCGAGCGGGAACTCCAGGCCAATGCGCTCGAACTCGACAAACTCCTCGCCGGGATCATCCGCGCCCCACGTGTGATGCACACGCACCATCGCCGAGCCGGCATGGAAGACAAACCGGGTCGTGTAGGCGAACCACGGCTTCCCTTCCCCGCTCTGGTAGCTCCCCGTCACCTTCACCACCGCGCGCACGGGACCGCTCTCCTCGATCTCAATCCGACGCGGCGCGTGGAGGGTGGTGTAGGAGACAGCTTTCGTATCGTGCAGGCGGGCGCTGATCGGCAGGTCGCCCGTCAGGCTCTCATCCGAGGTAAAGGTGCCATCGGCGTTGTGGTCATACCACACGGCGATGGGAAAGCCGGACCGGGTTCGCTCGAACTCGACGCGGAGCGGGCCCGTCTCCACCTGAAGCGTATCGCCCTTCCAGACGCAGGCGAGGGGTGTCCGCGCCGGTGCGCGGCTTACCTGGGTGCCGTACTCCAGCGTATGGGTTGCGGTTTTCCCCGCGTCCACGGTCGCCGAGAAGGAGAGGCGCAACCACTTGATGCTGCCATCGCCCCAGCGGCCCGCCACCACCGGCTGGAGCGGGACCTCCCGGCCCGCGCCATCAAGGAGACGGACGTGATCGGGATCGCCCAGTTCCCCCTTGGCAAACGGCACGCCCGAGGTGACCAGGAACCCGTCCAGGGGGAAGGGATAGGGATTCTCCACTTTGAGGGGAATGCGCTCGTGCTTCGCGGTGCCGGCGAACGGCTTTGGCGGCGCCAGGGCCACCGTGCCCGTCTGCGAGACCTGCTTGCCATCAGGCCGAGGCGCCTCGATTCGATACCGCCAGGTTGCTCCCGTGGCGGGCGCGGGGATGTAGACCCGGTGGTTGGCCACGGGCTTCTCTTCGGTCAGCTTCTGGCCGCCGCAGGTCACCGTGCACTGAGCGGGCCAGGTCGTGATCCAGGTGAGGCGGATGGCGCCCTCTCCGGCGCGGTTCACGTACTCCGCCTGCACATGGCGGATCTCGAAAGCGCGCCCGCGCACAGGCGGCTTCTTCGCCAGGAGGAAGAGGTCCTCGGTAATGTGCGCCCCGCCCCCGCCGGTGCGGAGCGTCAGCTTCTCGCCCCCTTTGAACTCCACCGGCCGCGAGAGGAAATAGATCCTCTGGCGGCGGTCATCTTCAGCGGCAACGAAGCGCCCGGCGACCTTGCCATCAATGCGCAGCTCGTACGCCTCGCGCCCGGCTGTGTCGTAGACCACGACGGCGGGATAGAACCGCCCGGCGCGGGGCACGGTCACGGTCAGGCTGCCGCCCGCGCCTCGCACCGCCGGCCAGCGGTACTCGGCGTCGTAGTAGTCCATCCCCTCGCGCTCGGCTTCGACGCTGGAGAAGACCAGGTTCGCGGGATCAGCCTGGAGCTGCCAGATGAGGTCCAGGCCTTCGGTGCGCTCGAAGCCCTCGTTCGCGACGAGCTCATCCAGCGTCACCGGCGGCTTCCGGTTGGAGTTGGCCGGGCCGAGCGCCGTCACCCATCCCGTGCCATCCACGGTCCGGTGCGGCTCTCGGGTTTCGGAGAGGATGGAGAAGCGGAGGCGCGTGCGCCCTCCCTCCTGCCGGATGGTGGCGTCATGGCAGAGGTAGAGGACTCCACCCACCAGGGCAACGCGCGGCGCGGGCACAGCGCGCGGCGAGCCATCCGGCTCGAAACCGTTCGCCGTTGGCCGGCCCAGCGAGTGCCCGACCGTCACCTCGCAGCCCATGTCGCGGCGCCCCGTCTTCGGGTCGGCGTCCAGATCCAGGTAAAGAATCAGGCCGGCGTTCTCAAAGGTGTAAGGCTTCGCCGTGTGGACCGCCCACAGCCACCGGTCGCGCCCCACGTTACCGAAATCGACGCGGACGATATCGAGCTCGGGGCGCTCTTTCACCGTGGCAGGGAAAGTGGCGACCTGCTCCAAGACCTCCGGCCGGCGGGGATCCGTGCCAAGCCGTTCCTCCACCTCATCCGGCAGGCCGTC
>DUUU01000649.1 GCA_012841485.1 Armatimonadota bacterium | reverse complement strand
GCCCGGCACGTGCTCGTCGTCGAGCTGGATCGCTCGTTGCGGCCGATCTTGCGAGAGACTCTCGCCGGCGTGGAGAACGTGCACGTGGAGTATGGCGATTTCCTGAAGGTGAATCTGCCGGCGCTCCTGGATGCGCACTGCGCGCCCCCATGCCAGGTGGTGGCGAACATCCCCTACCAGATCACCTCTCCGCTCATCACCCGTTTGCTGGAGCATAAGGCGTCCTTCACCCGGATGGTGCTGATGATGCAGAAGGAGGTGGCCGAGCGCCTCCTCGCAAAGCCAGGCACCGGGGAGTATGGGTCGATGACCGTCTTTGTGCGCTACCATGCCGAGGCGCGCCTGGTGACGCACGTTTCGCGCAACTCCTTTCTCCCCCCACCCAAGGTCGATTCCGCCGTGGTACGGTTGGACCCGCGCGCCCAGCCGCCGCTGCCGGTAAGAGATGAGAAGCACTTCTTTGCCGTCGTCCATGCGGCGTTTGGCGCGCGCCGCAAGACGCTGTTGAACGCGCTTTCCGGGGGGCTGGGTCAACCGCGCGACGCGCTGGTGCCTGCCCTGGAGCGGGCCGGCATTGATCCGAAGCGCCGCGGGGAGACGCTCTCGCTCGAGGAGTTCATCACCCTGGGCAATGAACTTCATGGCGATTTGATGGAGGCGTGACGCGATGAAGGTTGGCATCGTTTCGGATACCCACGACCATCTGGAGAACCTGGCGGAGGCGATCCGGTTGCTCAACGCCCGAGGCGTGGAGCTCGTGCTCCATCTGGGCGACTGGGTAGCGCCGTTCGTGCCGGTCTTCATGACGAAGACGGCGCCGGAGCCGCTGCGCTGCCCGGTGAAAGGGATCTTTGGGAATAACGATGGCGACCATTTCCTCTTTCTCCAGGTGATCGCCCGCGAGCAAACCGGAGTCGAAATTAGGAAGACGATCCTGCCGCTGGAGCTCGATGGCCAGAGGATCGTCTGCTACCATGGCACCGAGCCGGAGATCACCGAGGCGCTGGTGGCGAGCAAGCGATGGGACGCCGTCTTCGCCGGGCACACGCACGAGGCAGGGACGCGCGAAGTGGACGGCGTGTTGCACGTAAACCCCGGGTCGCTGAGCGGGATTCGGGGCGGAAAGCCAGGGGGGCCGGCTACCTTCGCCCTCTACGATACGGCCACTGGCGAGGCGGAGATCATCACGCTGGGCGAGTAGGCGCGCCTGCTGGGATACCTTCCGGATGTGCGAGGGGCGCCAGGGAGAGAGTGTGCTGGCGCCCGTGGAAAAACGAAGGGCCCGGCGCCAAACACCGGGCCCATCACGAGAAGGATGCGCTTCGGAGACTCACCCGCCGCTGTTGCGGAAGGAGAGCACCTTCTTCACGTAGTCCTGTGTCTCACGGTAGGGTGGAATACCCCCGTGCCGCTTCACGGCGCCCGGGCCCGCGTTGTAGGCGGCGATTGCCAGGCGCTCGTTCTTGAACTGATCCAGCAGCGAGCGCAGGAAGCGCGTGCCGGCGCGGATGTTCTGAACGGGATCCCAGGCGTTGGTGACCCCGAGGGCACGCGCCGTGGCCGGCATGAGCTGCATCAGCCCCATCGCCCCCACTCGGGAGAGTGCCCGGGGGTTGAACCCGGACTCCGCGCGCACCACGGCGCGCACCAGCGCGGGATCGACGCCGAACTCCTTGGCCGCTGCCTCGATGATGCGGTGGATGTTCTGGACCGTCGCGGATCCCCCGCGCGAGGCGAGCGGTTGCGCCCGGTTAGGCTGAGCCTTCGCAATAGCCTTGGGCTTTGCGGCCGGCTTGGGCTTCGCCTTTGCTGCGGTCTTAGGCTGAGCCTTCGCCGCAGGCTTTGCTGCGGTCTTGGGCTGAGCCTTCGCTGCAGGCTTTGCTGCGGTCTTGGGCTGTGCCTTCGCCGCCGGCTTTGCCGCGGTCTTAGGCTGAGCCTTCGCCGCCGGCTTTGCTGCGGTCTTAGGCTGAGCCTTCGCTGCAGGCTTTGCTGCGGTCTTAGGCTGAGCTTTTGCCGCCGGCTTTGCCGCGGTCTTAGGCTGAGCCTTCGCCGCAGGCTTTGCTGCGGTCTTGGGCTGAGCCTTCGCCGCAGGCTTTGCCGCAGTCTTAGGCTGTGCCTTCGCTGCAGGCTTTGCTGCGGTCTTGGGCTGAGCTCTTGCCGCAGGCTTTGCTGCGGTCTTGGGCTGTGCCTTCGCCGCCGGCTTTGCCGCAGTCTTAGGCTGGGCCTCTGCGGCTGGCTTGGCTTCTGCCACCGGCTTGGGCTGGGTTGCGGCCTTGGCGGTTGCGGCTTCCGGGTTTGCCGGCGAGTCCGCCGCGGCCTGCGTCTTCACCTCATCCGCGGTGGGCTGGATGGCCGGCTCTGTCTCTGCGACCGGCTTCGGTTCTGCCGGCGCTCCGGCGGCCGGTGGCGCGCTTTCTGCCGCGACGTGTGGTGCCGGGGTATCGTCTGCCGCTTTGGCTGCCACGGGATCCGGGTCTGGAGTGGCGGCCTGGGCGGTGTCCGACGGAGGATCGCCGGGCAGCGCGGTCGCGCGGGGAGCGGCATCCATCTCCGCCGCCTGTGTGGCCGCGGGCGGTTCCGGCTCGACGGAGGGCGCAGCTGCCGTGGGGGGATTCACCGCCGGCTTGCGCGCGGGCGTCTCCGTGGCAG
>DUUU01000283.1 GCA_012841485.1 Armatimonadota bacterium | reverse complement strand
GGATCCGGCAGCCGGTGGCGTTCCGCCTTCAGCCAGCGGATATAGTGCTCCTTGCTGCAAAAGGTGTCGTAGACACGATCCTCAGCGTGCAGGATCTCTACCGAGGGCATATCCGGGTCCCGGATGGCCCGCACGTGCTCCGGATTGGTGTCGCCCAGATACGGGTTCGCCTGGATCTCGCGCCCGCAGAAACGGCAGATGTTCGCGTTACGCATGGGTCTCCTCCGGCTCCGGCAGGATGCGGAGCAGCCACTCTATCAGCCGGTCTCTCATCCGGTCGCGCACCTCATCGAGGCCGTGATTTGCCAGGGGGTAGATCTCCAGCTCCTTCGGATCGCGGGCACGCCGGTAGATCTCCTCGGAGCAAGCGTAGGGCAACGTCTGATCGCCCGTGCCATGCAGAAGCAGGAGCGCGCGAGGAGAGAGCGTAGGCGCCAGTTCCGTGCCGTAGCTTTGACTGGCGATAGTCGCCACGCCGACAACGCGGTCGCTGAGCGCGCCGGCGGTGATCACCACCGCCCCCCCAAAGGACCAACCGATGAGCGCGACGCGCTCCACTCCCATCTGGCCCAGGGCTTCCGTGCCGACCAGGGTATCGTAGACGCACTCCTCCAGGTTGGTGGCGTGACGGTAGTCGAGGCGAAGCGAGACCGCGCCATGCTGCTTCATCGCCTCGGCGAGCTCCGGGTAGATGCTGGCCGGCCCGGTCACCCCTCCTCCGGCGCCGCCGACCATCACCACGCCCAAAGTCGCCCCTGGCACCGAATGCACCCAACCCCACACTTCTCCTTCATCCGTCGTGATCCGCATCTCGCGGAGAGCATCGCTCCCCCGGCTGATATCGACCCCCCTGATATTCGGCATCTCGATGCCGCCGGCTGTGGCGCCTTTCATCCGAGCGCTCTCCCTCCACCCAAAGCGGGGCCGCTTCGCCGCGGTCCCTGTCAGTCACAGGTGCCCCGGCTCGACAGCCTCCCCGGAATGGCAGCAGTCAGCACCCCGTCTCATGATACCCCCTGGATCTTCCCGACCACCTCTCGCGGTAAACAGACAGCCCGGCTGCAATTCAGATCGCGCCGTCTCTTCAGGTCTCCGCGACCATGGGCCAGGCGTCGGGAATCGGCGCCCGGCCCAATGCTTCGCCTGCGCGGCGCACCCCCCTGCATCCAGATCCGAAGCAGGGGACTTTCGGGTCGCCGCCGAACTATCTCTGAAGAGGGATGGTGGATGGCAAACAGCAGGGATGAGGAGTACAAGGCGTCACCCGCGCGCGATAGCGGGCGCTTTGCCTTGGCGGCATTGGTGATCTCGATCATGGCCGTCGTCTTCTCGCTGGCCATTGGACCGCGATTGCGTGGCACCGAGCGCGAGCAGGCCCAGCTTCGCCATGAGCTGGAGGGCGTCCGCCAGGAGATGGCCGCTCTGCGCCGCGACATCGCGCAGGCACGCGAGGAGTTGCGCACGGCGACCGAGAGTCGCGTCGCCACTCCCGAGTCTGAGGTGCAGGTGACCGACTCCGAAGGCGCTGCTGTCTCCGCTCCGGACGCCCAACAGATTCAATCGCGCGTCGCCATCCTCGATGCCCGCTATTCCCGCCTCATGGAGCGATTCAACCGCCTCGTACATGACCTGAAAACCACGGGGGTCGATCTCGGCATTACGGATCCCGGTCGGTAGCCCGCGCTGGCTCTCCCGTTTGGCCTCGATGTTGCATCTGCGCGCCTCGCATGGCCCGCTCAGGGAGGGGTACGCGGCATGTGGCCAGTCGAGACAGATCTCTCAGTCGTGGGAAACGGTGACGAGTCCGTCGTGCAGGCGCGCTGCGCCCTCGATGCGCAGACGAGTG
>DUUU01000282.1 GCA_012841485.1 Armatimonadota bacterium | reverse complement strand
CTCGCCCTGGTCCTCCTGAATGCCCGCTCGCTTTCGCGCCAGGTGCTGCTCGACTCGCTCAACGCGCTCCTGAAAGACCGGGAGGATGTGGAGAAGGTCCTCCGGGAGCTCGGCCGGTGACCTCCCGGCGCTCTGGGAGACGGCGATGACCGGCCAGGTGACCGAGTTCGCGCGCGCTCTCCGCGACGCCGGCGTACGTGTCTCGCTCGCGGAGGCACTCGACGCCTGCCGGGCGCTGGAGCATCTCTCGCTCGAGCGGCGAGCCGACCTCCGCTTGGCGCTCCGCTGCGCGCTGATCAAGGATCCCGCGGACTTCCCCACCTTCGACCTCCTTTTCGAGAAGTACTTCCGGTGCCACTGGCCGCGGCGGAAGCGGCGAGATGCGCGCCCTCGCACGTTCCGTCATGAGGGCGCGGCGCCGCGCCCGGGAGGCAGCCAGCCCGGGGGAAGGCCCGCCCCGCCCAGGCCCGAGCCGGAGCGAAAGAGGGATGGGAAGCAGCCTCTCAACGAGACCGATGCCCGGAAGGGGGAGTGCGAGCCTGATCGGCAGGAGAAACGAGCCGAAGAGGAGCGCCGCCTGACCGAGTGGATCGCCGATCTCCAGGAGGGCATGGGGGAAGCACGCCGGGAGGGGCTTCGCGCACTCCGGCAGCGCCGGAGCGACTTGCGTCGCCTCGATCTCACCCGCCGCTTGGATCCCGAGGAGACGCGGCAGGTGACCGAAGCGGTCGAGAAGCTGGCGCGAAAACTCGCCTCGCGCGAATCGCTGCGCCGGCGCCGGGCGCGCCGCGGAAAAGTGGATCTGAAGGCGACCCTGGCGCGCAGTGCGCGCACGGGCGGGGTTCCCTTCCACATCGAGCGCCGGCGCCGGACGGTGGCGAAGACGAAGCTGCTCCTCCTGTGCGACGTCTCCGGATCCGTCTGGCGCGTGGCCGCTTTCCTCTTGCGCCTGATTCACCTCCTGCAGAACCAGTTCGCGCGCACCCACTCCCTCGTCTTTGTCGACCGCCCGGTGGAGATCAGCGATCTCCTCGCGCGCCATCCCTTCGAGGACGCCCTCGCCCGGATTCGCGATCTCCCGGAGCTGAACCTGAACGCCTACAGCGACTTCGGCAACACCTTCTACGAGCTCCTGGATGACTACAGTCCGCTGCTAGACCGCGACACCGTCCTCCTGGTGCTGGGCGACGCGCGCACAAACCAGTTCGACCCGATGGAGTGGGCCCTCGCTGACCTCCGCCAGCGGATCCGGCGCGTGGTGTGGCTCAACCCGGAGCCCCCGGAGCGCTGGAACACGGGCGACTCGGTGATCCGCGCCTACGCCCCCTTCTGCGACGCCGTCCTCCCCTGCGCCACCCTGGAGGAGCTGGAAGAGGCCGCCCGCCTCCTCCTCGGTGGCACCCGGCTATGACTCCCATCTGAGTGGCTGGGCTTCCGAGATAGGGAATCCGAATCGAAGGCGGCGGGCAACCCGTCGTGCGGCGACAAATCACCGCGCTGCTTGCAGGCGAAGCCCTGCCGGGCCGGGTTGAGCGACACTCCCGGGTGTCTGACAACGTCGGGGGCTGGGAGGGGGAGCGTCGCGCGGGGATCGCCCGCGCCCGCGGGCGGCCCTCTCCATCTGTCTCCTTATCCCCTATCTGAATGGCTGTTGCTTGACACGCTCGCGAGCGCGGGCCTATACTGGAATCGGCACCTGGCAGTAGCACTCCCGGGGGATGGCAGCGGGTGTGGGCCCCCCCGAAGCGGCACCCCTCTCTACTTCCCTTTCGTTCCATTGGGGGTGCTTGTGGTCTGTCCTATTTGGAGGAGTGGCGCGGTGGCGAAGATCATCATCGATTACGTCATACCGGATCGTATCGTCCGTGAGGAGATGGGGAATCGCAAGATGCCGCTTCCCCCCATGAGTATCTCCCTCCTGCGCGCGATGACCCCGCCCTCTCTGCGTGGTTACGACTTGATCGCACGCTGTCATGATGAGCACACGATGGGGCCCTACGACGTGCGCGCGCAACAGCCCGATATCGTCGCGGTCTCGGCGCTCACTACGGCCGCGCGGCGCGCCTACGCGATCCTGACGGAAGCCGGGGAGACGCTGAGCTGGCAATCCCGGCGCATCCGCTCGCTCATCGGTGGCATCCACGCCACGGCGCTTCCCCTGGAGGCGATCCATCACGCCGATGGCGTGGTGCGTGGCGAGACGCCCCCGGTGCTGCTCGAGGCCGCCCTTGAATGGTGCATCGAGCAGATTGAGGAGGAGGGTTCCGAGCGGCGCGTCTTCGAGCATGCTCCCAACGCGCGCATGGAGACGCTGGAGCGCCGCCCGATTCCCGACCGCTCTTGGTACGATCCCAAACGCTACCTGCTCCCCAACACGCTGCAAACCTCCGTGGGCTGCCCCTTCGACTGTAGTTTCTGCTCCGTGACCTACGAATATGGCATGAAGCAGCGGCATACGGACTATGACGACCTGGAGAAGGAGATTGCCCAGCTTCCACGCCGGCTCACAGCGATTATCGATGATAACTTCCTGCCGAACCCCCGGGGGGAGCACGCGAAGCGCGTCTGCCAGATGCTCCGCCACCACCGCATCCCCTGGGTAACCGAGTTGACGGCACTCACCCTTTTCCGCAATTGGCGCGAGCTAGTGCCCCTCTTCTCCCGCTCCTACTGCGTCGGGATCTACATGGGGATCGAATCGATCACCGCCAAGCTGGCGAAGTCCACCTCGCTTCAGAACTACATCGATCTGATCCGCTGCATCCATGACCACGGGATGGGTGTTCTTGGCGCCTTCGTCTTTGGCGTCCACGACGACGAGGGGCCGGGGGTGTTCGAGGAGACGGTGGAGTGGGCAAAGAAGGCGAAGCTCGACTACGCCCAGTTCTCGATCAACACCCCGGAGCCGGGCGCGCGCGACTATGAGCACGCGGTGCGCAACAACCTGATCACCGACTGGAACTGGGAGCACTATGATGCCGAACACCCCGTCCGGCGCTTCGCGAACATCACTCAGGAGCAGATGTATCAGGGCCTGCGCAACGCCTACAAGTGGTTTTACGGGCTCTCTTCTTTGAAGGAGCGCATGCTGGGGCAGTTTGGCGATTTCCTCAAGGGGAGCTCGACGTGCGAGGATCGCAGCGAGTTTTGGTGGAAGCGCCTGAAAACAATGGCGCTTCATACCAGCGTCGGCCTCTACCTGCGCGGCACCGCCAACGGCTACAGCCGGCGCGGCGACGTGGAGGCGTATCAGGCGGGTATCGATCCGGAGCCGAATCCCTTGGTGCTGGAGCAGTTTGGTCCGGAGAGCGTGGAGGGGCAGTACGATGCCCGCACCCGGATGAGAGAGCTTCGCGGCGAGCTGTCGCGGCGCACAGCCCAGATTCTGAAGGGGCGCTTCCCCCTCACCATCACCGGCCTCCAGGGCCAGGCCCCGGCGATTCCGCCCAGCCCGTCCGCTGTTCCGACCGAGTGAGCGGCCCGCGCGGGGGAATCCGGGGAGGGGACCCCGCCTCCACATCGAATCTCCCACCGGGTGGGATCACCCCGCCTACCCTGGGACCGTTCGAACCCCGGGGGGAATGACAGGGAGTATGAGATGGGTCACCTTCTGCTTCAGCCGGGCGCCCGCATCCTCTTCCAGGGCGACAGCATCACGGACGCCGGGCGCAGTCGCGATAACGATGCGCTTCTTGGCGCAGGCTATGCCAACCTGATCGCCGCGTGGCTCTCCGCCCGGTATCCCGGGCGCGAGCTTACCTTCCTGAACCGTGGCGTCAGCGGCAACCGCGTCTACGACCTGGAAGAGCGCTGGACGCGCGACTGCATCGACCTGCACCCGGATTGGGTCTCCATCCTGATCGGGATCAACGACACCTGGCGGCGCTACGATAGCGGCAAGCTCTCGCCGATCGAGGAGTTCGAGGCGTGCTACAGGCGTCTCCTCGACCGCGTGAAGGCAGAGACCTCCGCCCGCGTCATCTTGCTGGAGCCATTTGTGCTTCCAACCCCGCCCGACCGCGTTGCCTGGCGCGAGGATCTCGACCCGCGCATCGCCGCGGTTCGCCGCGTCGCCGCGGATTACGGGACGCTCTACGTGCCGCTGGATGGCCTCTTTGCCGCGGCGGCGGCCCGGCGCCCGGCCGCCTTTTGGGCAGCCGACGGCGTCCATCCTACCCAGGCTGGCCATGCCCTGATCGCTCAGGCGTGGATCCGCGCGGTGGAGGAGGGGTAACCGCCCCCGGCTTGTAGGCTGTGTGAAGAGGGGCCGGCCGCCTGGCTGCTGCCGGCCCCTCGTGCTCATAGCTTGCGGAGCACCTGCCCGGGAGAAGCGCCGGTGTGCTCACCTTCGCGCACGACGACCTCGCCGTTGACTACCACGAGGTCGATTCCCTCGGGATACTGGTGCGGCTCGGTGTAGGTCGCCGTGTCGCGAATCGCGCCCGGATCGAAAACGACGATGTCGGCGGCGAGGCCCTCGCGGAGGATGCCGCGATCGGTGATCCCCATTCGGGCGGCTGGACCCGAGGTGACGCGCCGGATCCCCTCTTCGAGCGAGTGGAGACCCTCGTCGCGCACGTAGCGCCCGAGGAAGCGCGGGAAGGTGCCGTAACTTCGCGGGTGCGGCCGGCCGCGGCCCAGGGGGCCATACGGCGCGAACGCCAGCCCATCCGTGATCACCAACGCGAGGGGGTGCTGGAGGAGCCCGCGCATGTCCTCCTCGCACTGCGAGTAGATCACCATGTTCACCTGGAGGTGGTCATCCACCAGGAGACGCAGGAACGCCTCCTCGGGCGTGGCACCCATCATCCGGGCGACTTCCGGCATCTCCTTGCCCTCGAAGCCACGGTTCATCTCGCTTCCGACGGAGGTGATCAGCACCCGCTCCCACTCGTAAGGCGGCGCGCCGAGGCCGCTGTGGTAGCCTGAGCCCCCGTGGCGCAGCTCGTGGAGGAGTCGAGCAATCGCCGCCGGGTCGCGGAGGCGGGCGACGATCTCATCGGTGGTGCCGCGGAGCGCCCACTGGGGCAAGAGCGTCGAGAGCATCGTGCTCCCCGCGGTGTACGGGTAGAGGTCGAACGCGATGTCGTTTCCCTCCTCGCGCGCCTGGCGAATTCGCTCCGCCGCCTCGGCGGCCCGGCCCCAGGCGGCTTTCCCTGATGCCTTCAGGTGGCAGATCTGGGTGCGCGCGCCGCTCCGCCGGGCAACATCCAGCGCCTCCTCCACCGCTTCCATGAGCTGCACGCCCTCATGGCGCATGTGCGTGGTGTAAACGCCATTCGCCTCGGCCGCCGCGCGCGATACCGCGACCAGCTCCTCGGTATCGGCGAACATGCTCGGATTGTAGATGAGCCCGGTAGAGACGCCCAGGGCGCCCTCATCCATCGCCTGCCGAATTGTCGCGGTGATGGCACTCCGCTCCTCCGGGCTGGCTTCGCGCTCGTCGAACCCCATCACGTGGGCGCGCGCGGCACCGTGGCTGACCAGGGCGCCGACGTTCACCGAGGGCCGGACGGCGGCGAGGCAATCGAGGTAGCTCGCGAAGCTCTCCCAGGTCCACTCCACGTCGCCGGCGAGGAAGGCGAACGCCTGGCGCAGCGGCCCGCGCAGCTCCGGGCGCACGGGGGCCACCCCCATGCCGCAGTTGCCCACCACGAGCGTTGTTACGCCCTGGCGGACCATGCTTTCCGCGCGCGGGTTGACCAGAAGCGTGAGATCAGAGTGGGTGTGCATGTCGATGAACCCAGGGCAGACCACCTTCCCGCGGGCGTCCACGCGCTCGCGGCACTCCGCTCCGCTCAGGTCGCCGATAGCGGCGATGCGGCCATCGCGCACGCTGAGATCGGCCCGGATACCCGGTTGCCCCGTGCCATCAATCACTTCCCCGCCAACAAACACTAAATCGAGCATCGAACGCCTTCTTCCCAAACGAAACGCGCCCCCACGTCCGGGAGGCGCGCTCTCATGCCTGCTCGCGAGACGCTTCGCCGCAGCGCAACAGCTGGAACCTGGTCACGGGGTCGGCAACGCGCACGGCATCTAGCCCGGTGAGCTCCACCAGGAGCACCTCCAGAACGTGCCAGGTGACGATGCCGGCGCGAATGCACCCGGTGACCGTCTTCTCGCCCCGGCCACACGCCGCGTGCAGGTGAAGCACCGGCTTCCCGCTCTCATCCGGGAAAAGCGTGCCCACGCCAGCCGCCTCGTGGACCCCCTTCAGCGTGCCTACCTGGGGCACGGGCGGCAGGCTTTTTCCATCCTCTGGACCGACTACCAGCCGGCTGCCATCCTCAACGCCGCCGACCAAGATCACCAACCCGGAGCGCACACCCTTCTCCGCGGCGAACTCCTCCAACGCCTGCGGCATCGGATCGCCATGCTCCAGGCGGATGGCAAAGACCCGTCCAATCTGCCCTTCCGTGTACTGCATCTCTCTCCTCTATAAAGACGCGAAGCGTGCTGTGACGCCAGCGCGCGCCCGTGACAGAACCGCTCCAAACTACTCACCCTTTTCGCTGATCAGGAGCGCGCAACCTCCCGCGGAGAAGCCAGGCCGCCGGACCGCTTCGGGATTTTCTGGAACCACCATACGGTCGCTCCCCTTCCCTGGGGCCGGCGTGGGGCCGGGGGGCTAGGAGCGCGTGCGGCCGGGGCGATGATGGGCTTGCGAACCCGGAACACTGTTTCCCCTGGGTTTTTCTTGACGTCTCTCGCCCGTCATGCTACACTGGCAGGCAAGGGTGGGCGCCACGAGCGCCGACCGTGGAGGGCGAACGGGAGTATGGCTACCACACAGCGACTGGCAGCGGCCATGGCGCTTATCTGCATGGCGCTGTCTGGAGGAGGCGCTATGGGCGCTGAGGCGAAGGCACCGACGGATTGGTCGGATTGGGAGCGCTATCGCGCGGGGGTACAGCACCCGGCGAGCTCGATCAAGCCGGCAGACCTGGCGCGCGCGCGGGAGAATATCAAGCGCTACCCCTGGGCACAAGCCTATGCGGAGAGGCTGCGCGAAAGCGCCGATACCCTGGTGCCGCGGATCACCCCAGAGTATCTGGTCCGCATGCTCGAGCGCACCACTCCGGGGTGTGTGGGCCCCTGTCCTGCCTGCCGGGCGAAGGGCCTTCCCTGGCATCCCAATGGCCAGTGGAGCTGGAGCGAGGAGACTGCGGACCAACTCACCTGCAACGTCTGCAAGACGGTCTTCCCGAACGAGGAGTTTCCCGAGGATATCGTCTTGCAGAGCAAGTGGGACCCGGAGCAGAAGTTCACCTTTGTCGGCCAGGGCCCGCCGTTCCGATGCTTTGGTTACAACGCGCGGCCCAGCCTCACCGGCATCATTCGTGCCCGGAAGGTGAGCCGGATCACCACCCACCTCCGCACGCTGGCCCATGCCTATGCGTTGACGGAGGACGCGCGCTATGCCCGGGCGGCGCGCGCCATCCTCCTCCGCATGGCCGAGGTGCTTCCGCGCTACCTGGTGCGCGCCGGCTACGCCTACGGCGAATATGCTGACTGCGACCCCCATGTGGCCGCCGAGCGGATCAGCAATCTGCCGACGGATGAGCTGGTGGTGCCCCCGAACAAGCCGGACCGGAAGCTGCACACCGCCTACTGGTCTGCCAGCCGGATCGGCTCTTCCGGCATGGATGGCGGCTGGGTCTGCACCGTCACGGAGGCATACGACCTGACCTGCATGGCGAAAGAGGGCGACACCCCGGTCTTCTCGAAGGAGGACCGGGTTCGCATCGAGCGCGATGTGTTGCTGGAGGGAGCCTATCTGGCCGCGTGCGATCCGTCGATCAATAACAAGTCGGTCGGCAATCGCGCCGGCGCGGCCATGGTGGGGATGTGCGTTGGCCACCCGGGCCTGGTCCACTTCGGCCTGGACGGCTTCCGCAAAACAGTGGAAGAGTGGTTCCTCCCCGATGGAGGCACCAGTGAATCGGCCGCCTACGCAATGATGACGATGGGCGGCGTGCGCAACTTCGCGCTCATGTTCCGCGGCTACTCCGACCCGCCCGGCTACCGCGGCCCCGACGGCGTCCGCCTCGACAACTTCGATGCCTGCCGCGACACGCGCTATGGCGACTGCTGGCAAGGGCTGGTCTGGACCCTTCAGGGCAACCTCCTTCATCCCCCGTCCGCCGATTCTTACCGGACAACCCGGATCAGTGCCTCTTACGCCGAGCTGCTGGCCCTGGGCTATCCAACGCCCGAGCATATCGCCCTCCTGAAGGAGTTGAGCGGTGATGAAGCCCCCGCGTCGCCGGAGGCGGCCATCTTCTACCGCGAGCCCGGCCTGGAGGCGCGCTCCGTGCCGCCGCTCTCCCTGCCCGATATGGTCTTCCCCTTCCTCTCGCATGGCTATCTGCGCACCGGCCAGGATGGCCGGAAGAGTCTGGCCCTCCTCAGTGCCAGTGATTGGGGGGGCCACCACCATCAGGACAGCCTGGATCTCTATTACTGGAAGGATGGGCGCGAGCTTCTCTCGGACCTGGGCTATTTGTGGGACCACCCCGATTCCTACCAGACGCGGCGCACCTTCGCGCATAACCTGGTCGTGGTCGACCGGAAGGATCAGAAGACACGCGGCCGCGGTGGCAGCTTTCATCTCTTCGGCTGCACGCCGCGCGTGAAGGTGATGGAAGCCTCCTCGCAGGCCTACGATGCCGCGTCAACCTACTGCCGCACGTGCATCCAGGTGGATCACGGGGATGCGGGGTCCTACCTGGTGGATCTCTTCCGCGTCGAGGGTGGCACCGAGCGCGATTACGTCTTCCATGGACCGGGCGGTGACTATCAGGTGACGGGCCTCGCGCTGGCGCCGGATGGCCAGGTGGAGCGCGAGGTGCGCTTTGCCCTGCGCTTCCCGCTGGCGCGCGTGGGCGAGCTGTACGTGGCCGATGTGGAGATCCGCCGGGTGATGCCTGGCGAACAGGAAGGCCCTAACCTGATCGCACCGATCCTGGGCGAGGTGGGAAGCCAGCCGGCCGGATGGGGCTACTACTCGGGAGATGGAACGGGCGATTGGGGCATCGCGCCCTCGGACGAGGCCGGCGGGCGGTGCATGCGCGTGCGCGCGCTCAAGCCGCACGAGAATGGCCGGATGAACGTCGCCCTCCTTGCTGGCAAGTCGGATGGCTATCGGGGGGAAGGGGCGCTATCGGGCTCCATGGGCGCCACCTATAAGGCGCGCTTCCGCCTGCGCGGCAACGTCCCTCAGGTGAGAGTTCAGGCGGTCTATTGGCCCAATGACCCGAAATCGCCTGACGACCGCAGCTACGTGAACATCATC
Organism: Armatimonadota bacterium; assembly: GCA_012841485.1. The sequence goes on along the minus strand of DUUU01000282.1, from coordinate 1,347 downwards.
AACGCCCCGGTTGATGAGGGCTGGCAGCATTATGAGGTCACCTTCACCCTACCAACCAGCGTGCTCCCGTTGACCGATGTGCAGCGCGCCGAGGGAGGAAACCCCTGGCAGATCACCTGGTCGCTGGAGGGGGATTACACTTTCGCGGCGCTCGCGCCGGGCGCGCCTGGGGAAACCGTGCGCCTGGGCAACGGTTGGGGCCAGCGCGACCACCGCAACCGCGACCGTGGCGCCGTGCTTCCCTATGTCGTGCGCTCCTCGCGCGGCCCGAAGCCGGTCACGTTCGTGACGCTCTTCGCCGGCGCTCCGAAAGGGAAGCTCCCGGTGCGTGGCATTCGCGTGCTGCCCCTCCCGGCAGATACGCCCTCGGACGCCATTGCCCTCGCGGTGGAGACGGCGCTTGGAACTGATATCGTGCTCTCGCAGCTCCAGCCGCGCGTACTTCGCGTGACCACGCCGCTCGGCGAGCTGGTGACGGATGGCCTAGCAGCTGCGGTTCTGGCGGATGGGCAGGCGCCCGTCGCGGCGGCGCTCTTTGGGGGAACCCGGCTTTCGCTCGGCGCGGCAAGCGTGACCATCGCCCGCGGCCGCTACGCAGGTCGGGTCGCGGGGACAGGCAGCGCGCGGGGAGAGGCATGGTTCGTCCTGGACGGCGAGCTTCCCAAGGAGGGCGTGCGCCCTGGCGAGACGCTCTTTATCGAGGCGGATGGGATGCGCCGGGCCTACCCCATCCGGCGTGTGGCTGTCGTGGACGGCGAGACACGCGTCTATACGAAGACGGAGGGGACCGGTTTTGAGGCCCGCCCGGGCGAGAGCTGGGAGATCCTGCCCAGCGCCTCCTGGGGGCGGTGAATGGGGGAAGTGACGGGACGTCCGCCTGATGGTTCTCCCATCTTGTGTCCCTTGTGACCGGGAGCCGGCCGGACTCCGCGCTTCGGCGGCTTTCGGCCGTCGAGGAGCGCAGGCTTTACCAGCCGTTGGGATGAATCGGGGGAGCGCGGCGCGCACGTGCGCGAGAGCAGAGTGGCCTCCCCCGTGCATCCCAAGACTGCTCCCAAGAAGGGGATGCTCCGGGGGCGTCGAACTCTAGGCATGGCCAGCACGCGTTGTGCATCATCACCTGTATGAGAGGATAGAAAGAACATGAAGTGGCGAAGGGACCGGCAATCCGGTTTCACGCTCATTGAGCTGCTTGTCGTTATAGCGATCATTGCTATACTGGCGGCCATCTTGTTCCCGGTGTTCGCGCAGGCGCGCGAGAACGCCCGGAAGTCGAATTGCCAGTCCAACCTGAAGCAGATTGGCACCGGCATCCTGATGTATGCCCAGGACTACGATGAGGTGTTG
>DUUU01000281.1 GCA_012841485.1 Armatimonadota bacterium | reverse complement strand
TGGCAGCCCTCGAAGAGGGCGCGGTTCTGGCCGGCTGCGCGGATGGCACCCTCCTGCGAGTGGATGCGTCGGGAGAGACGGTGCTCCTGGCGAAGGCAGGCGACCGCGTCGGCGCGGTGGCCGCCGGACGGCTGTGGGGCGAGGCGGAACCCACCCTTCTGGCCGCATCCTATGATGCCACCCTGCGCCTCTTGCGACCGGATGGCGAGCCGCGGCTGACCGTCGAGCTCCCTGCCAATGGGCACATGCCAGCCTGGGGAAAGGCGATCTGCCTGGCCAACCTGGATGGCGATGGCCGGCTTTGGCCCGTGGCCGGCACCGCCGCGTGGCGAGTTCACGCGATCTCGCCGGACGGCAGCTTCCGATGGAGCGCCGACACGGCCGCCCACGCGACCACCTGCCTGGCCCGCGGAGACCTCAACCGCGATGGCCGCGATGAGATAGTCGCCGGCACGGTCTACTTCTGCGTGCCCGCCTTCACGGCGGATGGCGAGCGGCTATGGCAGGATGAGGATTACAACGACTACTGGCAGGCGGGCCCGACCTTCCCCTTCGTGGCCGTCGCCGACGTGGACGCCGATGGCGACCTCGAGGTCCTCACGGTGGGCAGCGACACCCTGGTGCACTGCATCAGCCACCTGGGGGAGAAGAAGTGGACGCACAGCATCGGCGACGAGGCCGCCGGGCTCGTGGTCTTGCCACAGGGGATCGTGGCGGCCTCGCTCACCGGGGATCTCCACCTGATCGATGGCCGAGGCAACCGCGTGTGGCGAAGAGAGCTGGGCAGCCCCTGCACCGCCCTGATCCCGGCCGGGCACGGGGTGTGCGCGGCCACGGAGGCGGGTGACCTGGTGTGCCTGGATGGCGCGGGCACGGCCTTCTCCCGGTGGAGACTGTCTGCCCCGGCGGAGTGCCTCCTGGGAACGAAAGCGGCGATTTGGGCCGGCACGCGCGACGGGGCTCTCTGCTACCTGGACCTCCCGCCGCGCTAGCCGGGCACGGAGCCGATTTCAATCGACCTGCTTGCGGAAGCGCCACAGCCCAAGCGCGAAAGTGAGCATGCCCAGGCCGAGCATCCAGACGAGTTGCGGCAGGATGTCATGAATGCTGGCGCCTCGGAGGAAGATCGCCCGCTCCGCCTTCAGGAAGTGTGTGGTGGCAATGGTGTAGGCCAGTGGTTGCAGGATGGCCGGCATGTTTGCCACGGGGAAGATGAACCCGGACAGCAGGATCGAGGGGTTGATCAGCAGGAATGCGGTGAGCTGAGCCTCCTGCTGAGTGCGGCTGATGGTGGAGATGAGTAGTCCGGTGCCCAGGGTGTTGAGCATCAGCCCGAGGACACAGACGAGGACGAGCGCGGGAGAGCCGAGCATCGGCACGCGGAACCAGAAGCGGATCACCGCTAGGATGATCGCCGCATCCAGGATGGCGAGGATGCCCAGCGGGATCATCTTGCCGGCCAGCAGCTCCCATCCCCGAAGGGGCGTGACCACGAGCTGCTCCAGCGTACCCACCTCGCGCTCGCGCACGATGGAGAGGCTGGTCGCGATTGTTGTGGTGACCACGAGAACCAGGGCGAGTACAGCGGGCACCATGTAGTGCGTGCTGAGAAGCTGTGGGTTGAACCAGACGCGCGGCTGTGGGCTGACCCCTGGCGGCGCTCCTTCGCCCTGGGGCCGCCTCAGCGTCTGGATCGCCAGAGCGGAATGGGCCGCTTGAAGATCGAGCGCGAGGTACTCGGCCGCGAGGGTGGCGGAGGTGGAGTCGGAGCCGTCCACCAACACCTGAACCGCGGGCGCCTCGCCCCGGAGGAGGTGGCGCGTGAACTCCGGCGGGATCGCGAGCGCTACCTCTGCCCGGCGGTGATCCAGCATCCGGGGCAGGTCGCGCGGGCTCTCCACCGGGTGGATGATGAAGTGCTGGCTGGCCGCGACCGCCTGCACAAGCGCGCGGCTCTGCTGCGAGCGGTCGCCGTCATACACCGCCAGCGGCACGTTGCGCACGTCGTTGGAGACGGCGTAGCCGACGATGATGAGCTGCAGCACCGGGGCCACGGTGAAGAGCGCCAGCGTCCGGCGGTCGCGCTGGAGCTGTTGGAACTCTTTGCGGATCATCGTGAGCAGTCGTTCCACCGGACCTCCCTCAGTTCATGGTTACAGCTGCTTCCGGAAGCGCCGGGCGCACGCCAGCAGAAAGAAGGTAGCGAACCCGGCCAGGATGAGCGCCGGCCGCCACAGCACCTCCCAGCCCACCGCTTTCAGGTAGACGCCCCGGACAATCACCAGGTAGTGCGTGGCCGGGAAAAGGTTCGATAGCGCCCTTAGCGCCGGGGGCATGTTGCGCAGGGGGAACGCGAACCCCGAGAGGAGCATCGAAGGCACGACGGTCACCATGATCGCCGCCATTAGCGCGATCTGCTGCGTCGGCGCGACGGTCGATACGAGCAGGCCGGTTCCGAGCGCCGCGAGCAGGAAGATGAGTGACAGTCCGGCGAGGAGCCACACATCGCCCTGCGGCCACACCCCGAAAAAGAGCCACCCGGCGAGCATCACCAGGAGGACGTTGCCGGCGGAGAGGAGCACGTACGGGAGCAGCTTCCCCACCATCAGCTCCAGCGGCTTCACGGGAGTGGCGATGAGCGCCTCGAAAGTGCCCCGCTCCTTCTCGCGCGCCATGGCGTTGGACGTGAGGAGCGCGGCGATCATCGTCAGGATCACCGCCATCAGCCCCGGCACCAGGAAGTTGGCGCTGCGTAGCTCCGGGTTGTAGAGGACGCGAGCGCGCACGTCCAGGGCAGCCGGCTGGCGAGAGGAGACGAAGACGGCCTGATCGGAACCGCTCTCGGCGGGTGCAACCGCGCGTATCGGGTGTTCTCTCAACCACTCGCGCGAGAAGCTCTCGGTCAGGCCGCGCGTGTAGCCCAGGGCGGTGCCGCCGGTGGTCGGATCGGCGCCGTCGAGGAGCACCTGCACGGGCGCGGGCTGGCCGAGACGCAGCGCGCGCTCGAAGCCGGCGGCGATGATCACCCCCTGGCGCACCTCAGCGGCCATCACCATGCGCTCGGCTTCCGCGACACGGCTGCCAGCCTGGATGACCTCGAAGTGTTCGCTGCGGTCGAAGGCGGCGATCAGCGCGCGGCTTGCCTGGCTGCGGTCGTAGTCCACGACGGCGACATGAACCTTCTTCAGGTCGAAATCCATGCCGTAGCCGAACAGGAGCAACTGGGTGATCGGCAGCGCCCACACGACGGCCAGGGTGCGAGGGTCGCGCCTGATCTGGATCCACTCTTTGCGGCAGATGGCCCACAGCCGGCGCCACATCGCTATGCCCCTTTCCCCGTGCGATCTGCCTCGGCAATGAGGGAGATGAAGAGATCCTCGAGCTGGACTTCCGCCGGCGTGACCCGCGCCCCGGGAAAACCGGCAGCGGCGAGCGCCTTCTCCAGCATCGCTTCCGGCATGGACATTCGCGTGCGCACGTGCAACGCCGTGCCAAAGAGCGCCGCGTCCTCAACCCCCTCCATGCGCTCCAGCGTCTCCAGGGCGGTCGGCGCGGGCTCGACGCGCACCTCGTAGAGGGCGCCGGGCAGGCTGGCCTTCAGCTCTGCCGGGGTACCCAGGGCGATTTGCCGCCCCTGATAGATCAGCACGGCGCGGTGGCAGTGCTCCACCTCCTCCATCACATGCGTCGTGACCATCACCGTGACGCCCTCCTCGGCCAGTCCGGCGATCAGATCCCAGAAACCACGCCGGGAGACGGGGTCGACGCCGCTCGTGGGCTCGTCCAGGAAGAGGATCTCCGGCTCGTGCGCCAGCGCGCACCCGAGCGCCAGGCGTTGCTTCCACCCAACGGAGAGCGTGCCGGTCAGCCGGTTTCGGTGCTCCTTCAGGCCGGCCATCTCCAGCACCCACTCCAGGCGCTCCTTCCGGCGCGCGCGGGGCACCCGGTAGATTCCGGCGTAGAAGAGGACGTTTTCGGCGACCGTGAGGTCCTCATAGAGGCTGAAGCGCTGCGACATGTACCCAATGCGCTCCTTGATCCGCTCGGAATCTCGCGTGATATCATAGCCCATCACGCTCCCGCTGCCGCTGGTAGGCCGGAGCAGCCCGCACAGCATGCGGATGGTGGTGCTCTTCCCGGATCCGTTCGGGCCCAGAAAGCCGAGGATCTCGCCCCGGTTCACGGTGAGCGAGAGGTGGTCGACCGCGACGAAGCGCCCGAAGCGCTTCACCAGGTCTCTCGCCTCGATGATCGCCTCAGGCATGAGCGGCCTCCTGGGCGCGCGTGAGCGCCACGAACGCGTCTTCCAGTGACGGCGCCACGCGCTCCGGAGGCGAAGCGGTGAAGCCGGCGCTGGAAAGAAGCGCCGAGAGTGTCTCGCCGTCTCCCACGCGCAGCGAGACGTGGAGCCCGTCGCCAAACAGTTCGGCGCCTTCGACCTCCGGCCGGCCCCGGAGGAAGTCGCGCGCCACGCGCAGGGGCTCTACACGAACCCGGTAGATCACCGCGGGGGCATATTGCTTCAGCGCCTGAGGGGTATCGACTGCGAGCAGCCGGCCCTGAGCCATGAAGCCAAGGCGGTGGCACCGCTCTGCTTCATCCAGGTAAGGCGTGGAGACAAGGAGGGTGATTCCCGCTGACGGCAGGCCGGCGAGGAGCTTCCAGAACTCCCGGCGTGAGACGGGATCGACGCCGGTCGTCGGCTCGTCGAGCAGGATCACCTCCGGACGGTGGATGAGGGTGCAGATCAGCGCGAGCTTTTGCTTCATGCCACCAGAAAGGTCTTGTGCACGCCGGTCACGGAAGGGCGCCAGGCGCGTCATCTGAAGGAGCTCGGCCTCTCGCTCGCGCCGCGCGGCCCGGGGAACGCCGAACATCTCGGCGAAGAAGGCAATGTTTTCGGCGACGGTCAATTCGCCATACATGCTGAAGCGCTGCGAGAGGTAACCGAGGCGCGGGCGCACGCTCTCCGGGTCGCGCACGATATCATGCCCGGCGACGCGGAGGACGCCCTCATCGGGCGGGAGGAGCGCCGCCAGGAGGCGCATCATCGTGGTCTTGCCGGCGCCGTCCGGGCCGACCAGGCCGAAGATCTCTCCCCGGGGGATGGCGAGCGACACCCCGTCCACGGCGACCACGTCGCCGAAGCGCTTGCGCACGCCCTCGGCCAGGATTGCCAGCTCAGCGGCCATTGCCCGCTCCCTGGCCATCGAAGAGCGCGTCGGCGGGTAGGCCCGGCTTCAGCTTCCCGCTCGAGTTCTCCACCGCCACCTTCACCCAGAAGACGAGCTGGGTGCGCTGCTCCTGCGTCTGCACGTTCTTCGGGGTGAACTCGGGGATCTGGCTCACCTCGACCACCCGACCCGAAAACTCCTCTCCCGGGAAGGCATCGGCGCGCACTCGCGCCGTGGTGCCAACGCCGATCTGCCCGAGGAGGGTGACCGGCAGGTAGACCTTCACCCAGGCATCGCGCGGGTTGATCAGGGTGAGGATGCTCTGCCCTGCGGAGATGACTTCGCCCTCCTCGGCGATCTGCTCGGCGACCACGCCATCGATCGGCGCCATGATCCGGGCATCATCCAGGCGGGCGCGAAGCTGATCGAGGGCTGCCTTCGCCTGGTCGCGGGCGGCGCGCGCGGCTTGAACCGCCTCAGGAGTTGCACCGGCCCGAAGCAGCTCCAGCTGGGCGCGCGCTTCCTCCACCTGGTGCGCAGTGACGCGGACCTGTGCCTCCGCGGTCTCGCGTTGCCCGCGCGCCTGAAGCCGCTCGCGATAGAGCCGACGCGCGTTGGCGAGCGCCGTCTCGCACCCTTCAACGTTTGCCTGCGCCCGGCGCAGTTCGGCTTCCGCGGCGGCGATCTCCTCTTCGCGCGTTCCCGCTTCCAGGAGGGCGACCTGCGCTTCGAGCCGGCGGACTTCGGCCTCGGCCTGCTCCTTCTCCTCGGGCCGGGTTCCAGCGTGGAGGGCGCGCGCCCGGGCCCGAGCGGCATCCACGGCGGCACGGGCGCGGTCTCGGGCGGTGAGGGCGTCATCCAGTTGCTGGCGGGCCACGGCGCCCTCCTGAAACAGCTTCTGAGTGCGCTTCAGGGTGGCTTCGGCGTTCTCCAGCACCGCCTCGGTCTGGGCCAGGCCGGCCTCCGCCTCCT
>DUUU01000022.1 GCA_012841485.1 Armatimonadota bacterium | reverse complement strand
GGGTGGCGCTGCGTCGGGTTGCAGGCATTGATCCGGTGATGCGCTTCTCTCACGTTCCCGCGCGCGATGGAGAGGGCGTCTTCACCCAGCGGATCACGCTTCCCCTGAAGGATCCGGGGCTCTATGTGGTCGCCTGCCAGGGCGACGGCATGGAACGGATTGACTGGGTGATGGTCACCGGCCTTGGCCTGATCACGAAACGATCCGGCTCCAGAGTGCTCGCTTTTGCCGTTGACCTCGCCACGGGCGAGCCGGCGCCCGGCACGGAGATCCGCGTCTATGCCGAGGACGGCGAGCGCCAGAGCATGGTGGCAGATGAGCAGGGCATCGCATCCTTCCAGGCTGGCGAGAGCGACCTCCTGCTGGCCGCGCGCCGGGGTAACTCGATGGCGTTCATCCGGCTCTGGGGAAGCGGGGCGCAGGAAAGCGGGGAGCAGCAGCGGGTTTTCCTCTATACGGACCGGCCGGTCTATCGCCCGGGTGCGCGCGTCCGGTTCAAAGGGATCGCGCGCGCCGTGCGCGGCGAGGAGTTCCTGGTGCCGGAAGGGAAGCCGGTGCGCGTGGAGGTCCACGATCCCCGCGGCACGCTGATTTACGCTGCTGAGCGCATGACGAACGACTTCGGCTCGTTCCACGGCGAGCTGGAGCTCTCGCCGGAAGCGAGCACGGGCACCTACACCCTTTCGGCGGAGTGGGGAGGCCAGAGGCACGACGAGTATTTCGACGTGGCCGCCTACCGGAAGCCGGAGTATCAGGTGGAAGTGATCCCCGAGCGCGCGGAGTACACGCGCGGCGAATCGGGGTGGGTGAGTATCGAGGCACGCTACTACTTCGGGGCGCCCGTAGCGGGCGCGCGCGTCGATTATGTCATCATGCGCAGCCCGATCTGGAGCTGGCAAGAGGAGGACGCGGAGTATCTCCCCTATGGAGACCAGACCGGCGAGGGCGAAGTGGTGGCGACGGGAGTGGCGACGACCGACGCCCGGGGGCGCTGCCGCGTCCGGTTCGAAACGGCGACGCCCGAGCTGGCCACAGGAGAGGAGGCCGGGCTCGATTGGGAATCGTTTGACCACCGCTACTCCATCGAGGCCACGGTGTTCGACCAGGGTCGCTTCTCGGCGACCGGATCGGCCCGGGTGAAGGTGTGGCGCGGCGAGCAAACGCTCGAGGTGGAGCCAGGACGCTTCGTGGCGGGCGCGGGCGAGGAGATTCCGGTGACCGCTTACGTGCGCGACCGCGCCGGCGCGCCGCTCGAAGGCGTGGATGTCGAGCTCCGATTTGTCCGGCGCGATTGGAATGACGAGGGCTTTACCCTGGTCTCCGTGGGAAAGAGCCGGGGCGCCTCGGACGCGGAAGGACAGGTAAAGGCGCGGTTCCAGGCGCCTTCTGCCGGAAGCTACCAGCTGGTTGGCCATACCCGGGATAAACGCGGGAATCGGATCACCGCCACCGCCTACCTCTGGGTGAGCGGACCCGGGGGCGGGAGCGCTCACGCACGCCTCCCAGACTTGCAGGTGATACCCGACCGGCGTGAGTATCAGCCGGGCGATGAGGCGACCTTCCTGATCCAGACCTCCCGGCCCGGCGGGACGGCCCTGGTCGCCATCGAGACCGACCGGCTTCTCGACTGGCGGCTCGTGCCCCTGAAAGAACGGTCGATTCCTTTCCGGATGCGGGTCACCCGGGAGCATCTGCCAAACTTCACCCTTTCCGTCTGTACCGTGCGCGACAAGGAGATGGCGCTTCAGGAAGCCGGGGTGAACGTTTCATCTCGCCCGCGGGCATTGCGCGTGGAGGTTACCCCGGATCGCGAGGTGTACGCGCCGGGCGAGCGGGCGACGTACCAGGTGCGCGTCCGTGATGCCAATGGGAGGCCGGTGCAGGCGGAGCTCTCGCTCGGCGTCGTGGATGAGTCGATCTACGCCATCCAGGAGGACCGCGCGGATATCCTCCGGGCGTTCTATCCCCGGCGCGCCAGCCTGGTCGAGACGAGTTTCTCCTTCCCCCAAATCTACCTGAGCGGGGCGGACAAAGGGGGCCCGGCAGAGAGCGTGCGCAAGGAGTTTCCCGACACGGCGCTGTGGGTGCCGGTGGCCCGCACCAACGCGCAGGGTGAGGCGACTGTGGCGCTCGCCGTGCCCGACTCGCTCACCACCTGGCGTGCGACGGTGCGCGCGCACACACGCGAGACGCTCGTGGGCCAGGCGGTGAGCCGGATCACCTGCCGCAAGGAGTTGATGGTGCGGATCCAGGCGCCGCGCTTCCTCACCGCGCGCGACGAGGTAACGCTCTCGGCGATGGTACACAACGAGTCCGACGCCACCCAGCGCATGCGCGTCTCCTTGGATGCAGAGGGGGCGCTCCCCGCCGGCGCGCGTGAGACGGCGATCACTCTCCGCCCGGGGCAGGCCCGGCGCCTCGACTGGAAGGCGAGCGTTCAGGAAGCGGGCGACTGTCGCCTGGTCGCTCGGGCACGCGCCGAAAGCGGGCTGACTGATGCTGTGGAAGTCCGCCTGCCGGTCTTGCCGCACGGGCGCGTGAGAGCCGAATCGCGCTCCGGCAGCCTCTCGGGCGATGGAGTGGCCGAGGAGAAGATCCGACTGCGCTCTGACGTCCTGAAGCAGACGAAGGTGACACTGCACCTGTCGCCCTCGCTCGCCTCGGGGATGCTGTCGGCGCTCTCCTTCCTGGCGACCTACCCCTATGGGTGCACCGAGCAGACGATGAGCGCTTTCCTGCCCGACCTGCTGGTCCATCGCACCCTCTCCCGCCTGGGGGCGCGCTCGCCCGAGATGGCGAAGCACCTGGAGCGCGAGATCCCTAAGATGGTGGATGCCGGGTTGCAGCGGCTCTATCGCTACCAGCATCTGGATGGTGGCTGGGGGTGGTGGGAGCATGACGAATCCGAGCCGGAGATGACGGCCTACGTGGTCGAGGGCCTCGTCCTGGCGCGCAAGGCCGGCTTCCGAATCAATGAGAGGGCACTGACGCACGGCGTGGAATGGCTGCGCGAGCGCGAGGTGACGCGGATTGCGCGCGAGAGAGGGATCTCCTCCTCCCGCGCGGCCCAGCTGATGGCGCAGGCGCGCGCGTCCGGCGTGCCCGGGCTGGCGCTGGCCGCGCCCACGGCATACCGAGCATCGAACCTTGGCGTGGAGCGGGCGACCGTGCTGCACGCGCTTGCCCTCGCGGGCGAGGGTGGCCCAATTCGCCTGGTGTTGGGGGGGCAAACTGGCGCTCGTGCCACGCGCGAGAGCGGTACGCTCGCCCGGCTCGCGCTCGCGGCGCGGCGGGCGGGACTCCTGGCCGATGCTGAGACACTCTGCCGGCGGCTCGGCGTGCGATCCAGTGAGAGCGCCTCCTTCTGCCATTGGAACAGAGACCCCGAGACGACGGCGCTCGCGCTGCAGGCGATCCTGGCCGTGCCGGGAGAGCCGCGCGACGAGCGCATGGCGGTCGCCGCGAAGGCGGTGCGCTGGCTCCTCTCGCGTCGCGAGGACGGCTATTGGGGCTCGACCCAGGCCACCGCGCGCGTCCTCTTCGCCCTGGTGGAGTATCTCGAGGCGACGGGCGAGACCGCACCGGCGTTCACCGTCACTCCGGCCGTTAACGGGCAGG
>DUUU01000280.1 GCA_012841485.1 Armatimonadota bacterium | reverse complement strand
TGTGGATGCAAAGGGAATCTGACCCCAGGCAACTGCAATGCGAATCTGACCCCCATGAAGAACATAGAGAGGGTCACTATGAGCCTAGAGCAGTTGAACCGCTATCACGTCATCCAGATGGTAATCGAGGGGAAGATGAGCTTGGCGGAAGCCGCCCAATCGATGCAGTTGAGCTACCGCCAAGCCAAGCGCATCAAGGCAAACGTCGTGGCCGAGGGGGCTTCCGGCGTGCTTCACCACAACCACGGCCGCACCCCCGCCAACAAGCTGCCTGATGAGCTGCGCCAGCGCGTGCAGGAACTGGGCCAGGGAGACTATGCTCAGTTCAACGACACCCACTTCACCGAGCTGCTCGCCCAGCGCGAGAACATCACCATCAGCCGGGAGACGGTGCGCCAGTGGCGTCGTGCGGATGGGCAGCCCCCCAAGCACCGCCGTCGGGTGAGCCAACGTCACCACAAGCGCAGGGAGCGCAAGTCGGCCGAGGGGATGATGATACTCTGGGATGGCAGCCCTCATCGCTGGTTCGGGCCCGAACACCCACCGTGCTGTCTGATGGCTAGCATCGACGATGCCACCGGCCAGGTGCTGGTCGTCCGCTTCTTCCCGGCGGAGACAAGTGCTGCCTACCTAACTATGCTGCGCCTGATCGTCGAGCGCAAAGGGATACCTTGCAGTATCTACCAGGATAGGCACAGCGCCCTGAAGCGTAACGACAACCACTGGAGCTTGCAGGAGCAGCTTGCGGGCCGGCAAGAACCCACCCAGGTCGGTGGCGCCCTGGAAGCACTCGGCATTCAGGCCATCTTTGCGCTTACCCCCCAGGCGAAGGGCCGTGTGGAACGCCTCAACAGAACCCTCCAAGACCGGCTGATCGCCCTGATGGGTCTGGATGGAATCACAGACATCAGCACGGCGAACGCCTACGTGGATAGCGGCTTCATCGACGACTATAACCGTCGTTTCGCTGAACCGGCCAAGGAGGTAACCCCGGCGTGGAGGAAAGTACCGCGAGGGCTCGACCTCGACCGGGTGATTTCGTTTCGCTACAGCGCCGTGGTGGGGCAGGACAACGCGGTGCGCCTGGGGTCGCTGGTATTCGACATTCCCCCTGGCCCGCGCGGCTGCGGCTACGCCAAGTCTGAAGTGGAAGTGCGCCAACTCCTGGATGGGCGCTGGCGGATCTACAAGAACGATAGGCTTCTCGGGGAGTATCCGGCAACGGAAGTAGTGGAGCCGCTGCGCCGTCGCAAGCGCAACCGCCATGCCCCAGGGGCCGATGATGCCCAATTCGAGTACTGGGCATCGGCACTACCGGCAGAAGGCAAGGCGGCAGGTAGGGCGACACGCAACTACGGTGGCGGGGTGCGAGCGAGGCGCATCGCCTGACGCACACTTCGTGCAGTTGCAAGGATGACCTGGGCGGAGGATAGGGCAACGCTGGGGAGCGACCTGAGCGCCGACCCAGGGGCGCAGACCGAGGCTGGGGTGGTATGAGGCCACCCCAGCGTCTCCTGAGCATCTCGGGTGCGCACCAAGCGGCAAACCCAATCCACCAACGGCTCGCAGCCTCTGAGGAACCCGGAACATGGCCAGGCATTCCTGGGCAGGGGTCATGTTGGGTTTGCAGTTATAGGGTCAGAATCGCGTTGCTTCAACACGGGCATGCGCGGACGCAGCGTGGCCTGGCGCGGAGTCGCGGAGCGCAGGACTCCCGCCGCGATGGGGCGAAAGGTGACGCAGCGGAGGACATTCTCCCCATCCAACGAAGCCAGGGGATTATTATTGATGAAGATACGCGTGATGCCCCTCGGGGCTGAGGTTGAGGCCGCGCCGGGCCAGGCGTTGCAGGACGTGCTCTTTTCGCTGGGCGTGGAGTTTCCGTGTGGTGGTCGTGGCCGATGCAAAGGATGCCGGATCCAGGTGCTGGAGGGCTCGCTCGCACCGCAGGCGGCCGATTACGAGGCGTTCACCCCTGAGGAGTTGCGCGATGGCTGGCGGCTCAGCTGCCGAGCGCGCGTCGAGGGGGATCTGGTCGTGCAGGTGCGCCAGTGGGACACCCTGGTGCTGTATGACAACACCCCTGTGGCGTTCGATCCGCAAGAGGGCCTGGGGATCGCGGTCGATATCGGCACCACGACCGTGGTGGCGCAGTTGCTGGACCTGGCGACCGGCCAGGTGCGCGCCGTTCGCGCCGGCCTGAACCCGCAGGCACGCTGGGGCGCCGATGTCATCTCGCGCATGGAGCACGCGATGGCGAGTGAGGCGGCGGCGCTGCGAGAGGCGATCAACCAGGGCCTGTCGGAGATGGTGCTTGCCCTCTTCGAGAGCACGGGCTTGCCGTGGTCTCAGCTCCGAAAGATCGCCGTCGTGGGCAACACGGTGATGCAGCACCTGATGCTCGCCTTCCCGCTCGAGCAGCTCGCGATGGCGCCGCACGTGCCCTACACGATGGAGGAGCAGACGCGGAGCACGGCGGAGCTGGGCTGGCACCTTCCAGTGGACGTGCCGCTGCGCTTCCTGCCCAACCTGGGCGGCTTCGTGGGCAGCGATATCCTCGGTGTCATCCTGGCGACGCGCATCCTGGAGAGCGACGTTCTGGTCGCCTCCGCCGATCTGGGTACCAACGGCGAGATCGTGGCGGGCAGCCGCGAGGGGGTCATCGTCTCTTCCACGGCCGCTGGTCCGGCCTTCGAGGGGGGACGCATCGAGATGGGGATGCGCGCGGGCAAGGGCGCCATCTCCCGCGTGAGCCTCGTGGACGGCCGAATGGAAGCACAGGTGATCGGAGGCGGAACGCCCCGCGGCATCTGTGGCAGCGGGTTGGTGGACGCCGTCGCGGCCGGCCTGGAGCTCGGCCTGATCCAGCCTACCGGGCGGATCACCGAAGGGGATCGCATGGTCATCCAGGAGCCGGTCGCCATTACGCAGCGAGACGTGCGCGAGCTGCAGCTCGCCAAGGCCGCGATTGCTGCCGGCTTGCGCATACTGTTCGAAGAATTGGGTAAGACAGAGGAGGATGTCCAGAGGTTCTACCTGGCGGGGGCGTTCGGCAACACCCTGGGCGTGACGAGTGCGGAGCGGATCGGCCTCTTCCGATTCGGGAGTGAGAGGACGATTCCGGTGGGCAATGCCGCGCTGCGTGGCGCGAAGATCGCCCTCCTCTCCCGCGAGGGCGGGGTGCCCGCGGGGATCCAGGAGCGGATCCGGTTCCTCAATCTGTCTGCCCGGCCGCGCTTCCAGGAGCTCTTCGCCGAGGAGATGCTGCTAGATCCCGAGCCGATGTAGGCGGTCGGCCCGTGGGCGTGGCCGATCACTCACGCCTTGAGAGGAGGTGATCCTGTTGGCCGACCGACTGGCGTGCAAGCGCGTGGGGATATGTTTCCTCCTGCTCGCGGCGGTGGTGGCCGCGTGGGCGCCGCATCTCCTCCCGGTCGCAGACCGGTGGCTGGAGGCGCGCCGGATACGCACGAACATTGCCATCCTCTATACGACTGACACGCGCGGCTTCCTCGATAGCTGTGGGTGAGGGGGCGCCCTGGGGGCCGGTCTGGCTCACCGTCACACCTTCTTAGCCCGCGAGCGCGAACGTCGTCCCTTCTCGCTGCTGGTCGATGGCGGCAACGCGGCGGATAGCCCGGCAAAGCTGGAGCTGATCCTCCAGATCATGGGGGCCGACCGCTACGACGCGGTCGGTGTGGGCGCGCTCGATCTGCAGTATGCGCGGGAGTATGCCCAGGCGGCGCCGCGCCAGATTCCCCTGGTGCGGGCGCTTCCCCGCGACGATGCGCTCGCCGGCCTGAGTGTTGACCTGCGCGTGAAGCGGCTGCGAGGCCGCGACATCGGCGTGACTTCGCTGCCCCCGCCTCCCGAGGGGACCGGGCGCGAAGCCTACCTCGACGCGGCGGCGTGCGCCCTCACCGAGATGCGCCGGCGCTGCGACTTCCTGATCCTGCTCAGTCAGCTCGGTCTGGAGGGCGATCAAGAGCTTGCGCGGCGGTGTGGAAACGCGGGCCCTCATGCCATCATCGGCAATACGGAAGCAGCTACGCTCCGTGAGCCGCTCCATGTGGGCGATACCGTTCTGCTTCCCACGGGAGCGGGCGGAACGCACGCGGGGATCGCCGAGATCGCGTTCCCGGCATGGGGCCGGCCCCGGATCGAGCACGTGGCGGTGGTGCCGGCGAAGGTGGAGGGGCCGAACCGCGCCACCGATCCGACCATCGAGGAGGCGATTGCTCGCTTCTATGAAGGCGAGCAGGAGGCGTTCGTGGCGAGAATCGACCGCCGGCTACTCGCGGCGGAGATGGCAGAGGGCGCCGGCGATGAACAGCGTTGCGGCAGCTGCCACACGCACGCGCACAGGACCTGGAAGGAGACGGCACATTCGCGAGCGGTCGATACCCTGATCGAGCGCAAGCGTCTCGTTCCCGAATGCCTTGTCTGCCATTCGACGCGCTACGCCGCGACGGGCCGCTTCGATCACGCGGCGCGCGCTGGCGATGTCGGTTGTACCGGGTGCCATCCCGTGGTGTCGGAAAAGGCATCCGCGTGCCCGGAAAAGGCAGCGCGCACCCGGGGCGTTGCCGCATGCAGCTCCTGCCATACCCCGGCGCACAGCCCCGGCTTTGACTATGCGAGTTACCTCGCGCGCGTCAACCATGCCTGGAAGCCGGGCAGCGGGCTGCGCCGATAGCTCTTCCGCGACCCGTACAGAGGAAGAGGACGCTCGTGGCGTCCTCTTCTATGGTGCCCTCGATAGGAATCGAACCTACGCTTCGGGTTCCGGAGACCCGCGCTCTATCCACTGAGCTACGAGGGCATCCCCGGGTGTTTTCGTATGCCGTATTATAGCACACTCCATGCACCGTGGCAAGAGGTTGATCGCGTTTCGTTCGCCACGACCATCACGCCGGTGGCCGTCTCGGTCCAGGGGAGCGAACAACCAGGGGGGCCGTGCCCTCACCATCCGTGTCCGGCCCCTTCATCCGTGGCATCGCGGGCTGGCGCGGGGACGGTGAAGGGGAAGCCGGCGCTATGCCTGCGGCCCGGTTGGGGCGCGGTCGATCACCACCTCGCCCTCCGCCTCCTGGAGAAGCACGTTGAGCACGCGCTCAAGGCGCGGATCGCCGCCCTCGGTGGCGGGGCGGATCGCGGCGACAATGACATCGGCCTGGAGGTCTTTTGCAGCCTGGAGGATTCCGGCGCCGAGCTCGCGTGTGCGTTCCACATGCGCCACGGCTGGCATGCCACACTGGCCCGCGCGAGTGCGCGCGCGGCTTAAGGTCTCTTTGGCGGCGGCTTCCGCCTCGGGGAGCGCCGCGCCCACCGGCTGGCTCAGGGGCACCTCCAGCAGATAGACCAGGTGAATCTCGGCGTGCGCGCCGGCTGCGATGCGGCAGGCCAGGTTGATCCCGTGCTCCCAATCGAGCATCTCCATCAGTGGCACCAGGATCACCTTCTCTGGCTTCACCTCCGGCTCGGTTGGCTGGATTCCCTGCAGCTCCAGCGAGTGTCGTGCCTCCTCAATCGTCTTGGCGACGGGAAGCTGCGAGCCAGCACCGGGCACTTCGCGGAGCACCTGCATGATCTCTTCCGGCACATCGGCCAGGAGCACGCGCTTGCCTTGCTTCTGGATGTAGTTCATCGCGTCCACGAAGGTCTGCACGCCTGCACCGGACGCGGTCTCCAGGTGGCCGCAGTCAATGATAATCCCGGCGGGATGCTGCTTGAGCAAAAGGTTTGTTGCCGCCTGAATCGCGGGCCACATATTCTCAAGCAGGTTGCCCCGCAGAGTCACCACATCCTCTCGCGCTTCGATAATCATCTGGGCTCTCCATCATCCAGGAGAGGGCTCCATGAACGCAACGAGTCCTCTCAGACCCCCTCTCATTCGCCAGCGCCGCGCGTCGCCCCTGCCTCGAAGGCGGCGCGCAACCCGGCGCGCGGAGATTCAGATCCGCGCACGCATCTCCCCATCGGCGCCGGATGTGCTTTGCGTTCTGTGGGCCCGCGTGGTATGATGAGGGTCGTGCGCTCCCGCCCCGGCTGCTCCGGGAAACCGGGGAGCATTGGAAGGGTAAGCGGTGCCGGCAGCCAGGGCGGTGATCTTAGGCGTGGTGCAGGGGCTCACGGAGTTCCTGCCGGTGAGCAGTTCTGCCCACCTGGTACTCTTGGCGCGCCTGGGGCGCTGGCGCAAAGACTCGCTCGACCTGGAGGTGGCGCTGCACCTGGGCTGCCTCCTGGCGCTCTTGGCCGCCTTCCGGGACGAATGGACCTGGCTCCTGGGGAGCGGCCTCTCTGGCACCAATCCCCATGCGCGGACGATGCTGGTCGCGCTTCTCCTCGCCTGCATCCCGGCCTCGGTGGCGGGGGTGGTGCTAGAGCGCTATGCTCGCGGCACGTTCCGGCGGCTGCCGCAGATCGCGGCGCTCACCGCGCTGATGGGCGGTGTGCTCATCCTCGCCGACCACGTGCTCGGCTCGGATCGTGGACTCTTGCAGGTCACATGGCGCGATGGCCTGGTCATCGGGCTGGCGCAGGCGCTCGCCCTCCTGCCTGGCGTCTCGCGATCCGGGGTGACGATCACCGCCGGCGTCCTGCTGGGCTTCTCGCTTCCGGCGGCGGTGAGCTTCTCCTTCCTTCTCGCGGCGCCGATTCTTGCGGGCGCCGGCCTATGGGGCCTGCGCCACCTTTCCTGGCGCGGGATCCCACGCGGGGAGCGCCAGACGATGGCGATTGGCCTCATCACCGCCGCCCTGGTAGGCTACTTCGCGATTGCCTTCATGTTGCGCGTGATTGCCCACATCCACCTGACGCCCTTCGGTCTCTATCGCCTCCTTTTCGCGCTTCTCCTCTGGCGCCTCGCCTCGACCCGGCAGGCCGATTAGCCGCCTGGAAGGGACACCGTGTGGATGTGTCCTGAGGCAGGTGAGCGACTAGCGCCTCGACCTGGTCGTCTCGTCCGACAACGGCACCTTCATCTTCAGCCTCGCCTATCTGGACGAGGCGCCTCCGGCGGTCATCTTCGCGGGCATCGCCTCCCGGTGAGATCCAGGCGCGTTGCCTCCCTTTCCGGGAGGAATGGCGCGGGCGCGTGGTGAACAGATGTGTGTCGTGGGGCCAGGAGGAGAACGGCCCCACCTGGGGGGAGGCACGCCATCGTGGCTTTGACGCCCGTCCGGATCTGGCTGGGTCCGGCTGGCTCGGGGAAGACGCACCGCGCTCGCTCGCTTGCTGGGGAGAGGTGCTGGGCGATTGTGCCCTCGGAAGGCGCGACGCGCGCCTTCCCGAAGTTCGCGTCCGGCGAGAGCGCCGCCTTCACCTTTCGCCGGCTAGCCGAGCGGATGACGGGCCTCAGGCCCAGGGAGATCGCTTCGCCGGCGTTGCGTTCCTTCTTGCTGCATCAGGCGGTGCGCCACGCCGTTACTCCGGGCTCTTACTTCGAGCGCGCCGCAAGCCAGCCGGGCTTCGCTCCCGCCATCGGCGACCTGATCCGCGAGTTCAAGCAGGGGGAGGTCACCGTCGACGCCTTCCTCGACGCGGCGTCCGCATGCGCCGCGGAGGTGGACGATCCGTGCTTTCTGGAGAAGTGCGAGTGCATCGCGGCGGTCTGGTGCGAGTACGACCGGCTCCTTTCCCGGCATGAAACGCGCGACGCCGATGACCTGCTGGCCCAGGCGATGGCCGCCGTCGATGAGTGGAGGGATAGCCCGGAGCGCGTGGTGGTGGATGGCTTCACGTCGTTCACTTCCCAACAGATCGGCCTCCTCGCGGGCCTGCAGCGCCGGGGCATCCACCTGGAGATCTGCCTGACGGACGACCCCTCGCGGCCTGTTCTCTTCGCTCGCGTCTCGCGCACCCGGGAGGAGCTGCGCGCCCGCCTGGCGCCGGTGGAAGAGGAGACGATGGCGGCGCGCGCCCGGCACCTGAGGACGGAGTCGCTGCGCCACCTGGAGGAGAGCCTCTTTGCGCCGGCGCAAAGCTGCCCCTGCGACGGCAGCGTGCGCATCCATGAAGCCCCGGACCCGGTGATGGAGGCGGAGATGGCGGCGCGCGCAGTGCATCGCCTCCACGAACAGGGAGTGCCGCTGGGGCGCATTGCCGTGGTGCAGCGCCGGCTGGACGGGGCTGCCACCCTCCTCAAGAGCACCTTCGCGCGCTACGAGATTCCCGTCGCCTTCCACGCGGGCGAGCCGCTCGGCGAGAACCCGCTGGTCTCCGTGGTCTCGTCGCTCATCCGGCTCTTCCTGAACGACTGGCCTCGCGCCGAGCTCCTCCGGTGTGCCAAGTCGAGCTACTTCGGGCTCCCTCCCGAGGATGCGGCCGAGCTAGAGCGGTGGGCAATTACCCGTGGCGTGCGGGGAGGGCAGCCAGCCTGGCGTCAGTATGGGCGACGCGCGGGAGAGCCGGCCTCGGGTGCCATTCCCGCGTGGATCGAGCACCTTGGGGTCTGGCAGGCGCGCCTCCGGAACGCGGCCGAGCCGATTGTCTTTGCCAAGCTGATCGTGCTGATGGCGGGCGACTTCCGCCTGACGGAACGCGCGCTCGCGGGAGATCCCCTGCTTGCCGCCCAGGATGAGCGCGCCTGGCGAAGCGCGCGCGCGCTCCTTTGGGAGATCGCGGCCGTGGAGAGCATCGCCAACGAGGGGCCCGTCCCGTTCGGTACCTTCGCGGATGCCGTGCTCACCGGATGGGCATCCAGCCTCTTCAACATGCCTGAGCCCGAAGAGGAGCACATCGAGATTTTGGAAGCGTTTGACGCGCGGCAGCAGGAGTTCGACGCGGTCTTCCTGCTCGCCCTCAACGAGCGCATCTTTCCGCGCGTTGTGGGCGACGATCCCTTCCTGCGTGACGACGAACGCGAGGTGCTAGCGCGGCATGGGATTCGCCTGGCGCACCAGGTGGAGCTGGCCGATGAGGAGCGCGCCCTCTTCTACCGCGTGATCACGGCGCCCTCGCGGCATCTCGTCCTCTCCTACGCGCGCACGGGTGCCGATGGCAGCCAGACGCTCCCCTCCTACTATCTGGAGGAAGTACGCGGGGTCTTTGCCGAAGGCGATGGGGCGCCGCCTACGATCGCGCGCACGCTGGCAGACGTCGTGCCGGACTTGGAAGACGCGGTGGGCCTGCGCGAGAAGGCGCTCTGCGCCGCTGCCGCGCAGGCAGGTTACCGGACGCTGGATGCGCCTGTGCTGGATGCGCTTCTCGCCGAGCTCGCGGCGGCGAAGCCTGAGCTGTTTGCCAACTGGCAGGGCTTCCTGCGTCCGTGGAACGGGCACGTGCTTCGCTCCGAGCCACTGCGCGAGTGGGTTCAGAGGCAGGCCCGCGACCGGTGCTTCAGCCCCTCAGAGCTGGAGAGTTTCCTCGCCTGCCCGCACCGGCACTTTCTCAGCGCGCAGCTTCGCATCCGCGAAGTGAGCGAGGAAGCGGGCGCCGAGGAGATCGGCACGCTGCTCCATGCCGTCCTTCGCGTCTTCTTCCGCGAGTGCAGCCGCGAAGCCGGGCCTGATGCCGAGAGCTTCCTGCCGCCGGACGCCATGGAGCGCCTGGAAGCGATCCTGGATGCCCTCTTGCCCGAGGTGATCCACGACCCGCGCCGCTGGCGCGTGCGGATGATCCATCATGCGGCGCGTGAGTACTTGGAGCGCTTCCTGGAAGAGGAGTACGAATACCTGCTTCAAACCCGATTGGTGCCTTCGTACTTCGAGCTCGCGTTTGGGCCTCGGAGTGCCAGCCACGGTGATGCCCCCGACCCCGCCTCGTCGGCGACGCCCCTGGTGATCTCCAGCCCCGACGGCGATGTGGAGATCGCGGGGACGATTGACCGCGTGGACCGCACCCCGAATGGAGAGGCCGTGGTGGTCACCGACTATAAGCTCTCCCGAGGCAAACAGCTGAAGGAGATGCTGGCCGGGACGAGCCTGCAGATGCCACTCTACCTGCTGGCGATGGAGCAGGTGTTCGGCCTGCCTGCGGTCGCCGCCGTTTACCGGCCCCTGCGCGAGGAGGGCCCCTACTGGCTTTTCCGCCCCGGCCTGGTGCGCGACCTGAAACCGTGCGGGAAGGGCGACGGCGTGCCTGCGGCGCGTTACGCGGAGTTGATCGAGGTGACGCGTACCGCCGTTTTGCAGGCGGCCGGCGGCATACGCGCCGCCGAGTGCGCCCCGATGCCGGGCGATATCTGTGATTTTTGCCCCTTCCCCGACATCTGCCGGCCCGATGAGGCGGCCGCCTGACAGGAGCTCCATGCCAGACCCGACACCCATACAACGCGAAGCGATCCAGATGCTGGACCGGAACCTGCTCGTCTCTGCCGGCGCGGGATCCGGCAAGACCACCGTCCTGGTCAACCGGTTCCTGCGCATGGTGGCCGGCGATGCGGATCCTACGGCCCCGGCGGAGCCCACGGCTCCGGTGGATGGCGTGCTTACTATCACCTTCACCGACAAGGCCGCTGGCGAGATGCGCGAGCGGATCGCCGCGGCGCTCGCGGCGCGCGGCCTCGTGGAAGAGCGCCGGCGCCTGGAAGTGGCGCACATCAGCACGATCCACGGCTTCTGCCGGCGCCTGCTCCAGGAGAATCCCTTCGAGGCGGGGCTCGACCCGCGCTTCGCCACCATTGAGGGGGCGCGCGCGTCGTTGATGCGTGAGGAGTGCTTCGAGCAAGTCGTCGAGCGCCTCTTCGAGACAGGCGAGCGAGAGTTGTCGGAGCTGCTACTTGCCTGCCAGGGGCGTCCCAGCCGCAAAGGGGGCGACGACGCGCTTGCCGGCCTGCGCGAGCCACTCCTGGCCGCCATCGACGCGATGCGGTCTCTGGGCTGGCAGCCCTCGGATCTCGAGGCCTGGGTGGGGGATGGCGCAGAGGGAATCCTCCGCCAAGTGGAGGCGCTCGTAGCCAGGCGGCTCAGCCCGGTCTGGGAAGAGGCGAGGAGGGCGGTGCTCCCCCTGCGCGATTTCCGCCTGTGGGGCGAGGCCGAGGAAGCGCGCTCCCGCCTGGATGAGTGGGCGCGCGCGGCCACGGCGATTGCGCCGGACGAGCCGCTCGCGGCCCTGGTCAAGCGCGCCGAAGAGCTGCGTGCTCTGCGCGGGGTCACGGGGAAGGCGCCTCGCCGGCGCGAGTATTACCCCCAGGAGTTCGAGGAGCTGAAGGAGGCCCAGGAGAAGATCCAGGCGCTCATCGATATGCCCCTGGTGCAACAGCTCTTCCTGGAGCGCGAGACCGCCGCCGCGGATCAAGCGGTGCGCTTCCTGCGCCTGGCCCTGGCCGTGTGGCAGGAGTATGAGGCGGCCAAGGAAGCGATCTCCTCGCTCGACTTCAACGACCTGCAGACGCGGGCGCTGAAGCTGCTGGAGACGAGCGAAGGCGTGCGCCGCCGCTACCAGCGCAAGTTTCGCTACCTGATGGTGGACGAGTTTCAGGATACCGACCGCCTCCAAAAGCGCGTGATCGATCTGCTGCGGGGCGAGGACAACTTCTTCGTGGTTGGCGATGTGAAGCAGTCGATCTACGGGTGGCGAAACGCGGACGTGCGCATCTTCATGGAGCTCGACCGGCAGTTCAGCGTCCGAGAGCGGCTGGAGCCGGATCGCTTCCGGCGGCTTTCGCTCGCGGACAACTTCCGCTCGCGCCCCGAGATCCTGACGTTCGTCAACTCCGTCTTCGCCGATCTCTGGCTCCATGCGCCGGAGGGCACGGGCGCGGTCCCCTTCGAGCCACTGGAGCCCGGGGGCCGCTTCGACGCGAAGGAGGCGCCGAGCGTGGAGGTGCTCCTCGTCCGGCGTGGGCTGGCCGCGGATCGCCGGCAGCTGGAGGCGGATCTGGTGGCGAGACGCCTCAAGGAGCTGCACGACACGCTGCCGCTCACCTCGCACCGCCGGCGGGGCGAGCGCGCGCGCTGGAGCGATTGCCTGATTCTCCTGCGGGCGCTCACCTACGTGAGCGTTTACGAGGAGGCCCTTGTTCGCCACGGGATCCCCTATTTCATCGTGGGCGGGCGGGGTTACTACGCTCGCCGCGAGATCCGCGACCTGGTCTGCCTCCTCCGCGTCATTGTCAGCCCGCTCGATGACGTGGCCACGGCCGCGGCGCTTCGCTCGCCCTTTGCCGGCGTCTCGCTCGATGCGTTGGTGGCTCTCTCGCGCCGGTCAAGGGAACTCTCGGAGTCTCCCTGTCTCTATCGCGCTATCGAAGGCGTCCTGGATGATCCCGATCTCTCCGAGGAGGACCGGTCGGCACTGCGCCGCTTCCATGCTCTGATTGAGCGGCTGCGCGGGATATCTGACCGGATGAAGCCCGGCTGGCTCCTTGACCAGGCGATTGGTGAGACGCATTACGACGCACGCATTCTGGCGCACACCGATGGCCGCCGCCGGCTTGCCAACATTCGCAAGCTGGTGCAGCTGGCCAACGCCTATCCCGCTCCCGATGTGGCGGGTCTGGTTCGCTACCTGGAGAGCCTCTCGCTGGTGAGCACCGATGAGGGCGATGCGCCGTCCTACTCTGAGGCGTCGGATGTGGTGCGGATCATGAGCGTGCATCGGGCCAAGGGCCTGGAGGCTCCGGTCGTCTTCCTCCCGGACCTGGGCCGGCAGGTCTGGACCAAGCCGCCCGAGCTGGTCGATCTCGATCCCGAGGAGCGGCTGATCGGGATGCAGGTGCCCGATGGGAGCGGCTGGGAAGCCTCGGTGGCGCTAGAGCTGCTCCACGAGCGGAAGGTGCAGCGGGAACGCGAGGAGGAAGAAAGACTCCTATATGTGGCGATGACGCGCGCCGAGGAGCACCTGGTGTTGGCGGGGCCGATGCCGCCGGGCGGTGATACATGGGGAGAATGGCTGTATGGACTTCGCCTGCCACTGCCCGGCCCGCCCGATACCCCGCAGGTGGTCCCGCTGCCCGGCACGGAGGGGGTTCTCGCGCGCGTGAGTGGCTGAAGAACCAAGAAACGCCCGGATGACGCGAGCGGGCGCGGGCGCGCGGGCTGATAGGCCCGCGCCCATTGGATGCGCCTAACGGTTGGGAGGTGGAGATGCGGCGCAAGAGACGGTGGCGTGCTCTTTATACGCTGCTCCTCCTGGTGGGGGGGAGTGGCGCATTAGCCCACTTCTTCCTCGCAGACCGGCCGGTGCAGGCGGGCGATATCCGGCGCAACCCGCAGGCGTTCGCCGGCCAGCGCGTGACGGTGGTCGGCACGGTTTCAGGGAGCGCGTCGCTGGGTGGGGCCTTGATGAGCGCCTTCGGCGGTGGCGCAGGCTTCTTCCTCCTCGACGATGGCTCCGGGCGGATCGGTGTCACGGTCGCTGGTCTCCCGCCGGCCAAGGGGAAGCGAGTGCGTGTGCGCGGGCGGGTCGAGATTCTGGCCTCGCTCAGCATTCCGGACTCGTGGGCAAAGATGTTTGGCGGCTCGGGAGAGCTATCGGCGGTGATCGTGAAGGCAGAGCACCTGAGCACCGAGTAGCGAACCGGGCGAATCGTGTTGAAGCCCTGCAAGGAGAACAGGCCAGGGCGGCGAAACCAGATTCAGAGAGTGATTAGGAGCACCTCTTCGCGCGAAGGGGTGCGAGTGCGTTTGGGTCCGGCCGGCAGGCCCGGGCAACGCTGATGGAGTGCGGATACCCGCCAGCGAGCCTGGCGAGGTATCTCGGGGGAATGCCTGTGAGAGGGCGGTCTGCATCCGGTGCGGGCTGCAGGATTCCCATGGCAGCCCGCCGCTCGAGGGCTCGCCGGGCATCTTGGCCCGGTTGCCGCGCGCGGCCGTTGGAGTGGCATTCGCGAGGAGGGGTTGAATGATCATGCTGTCCGCGTTCAGCGGCAGTTCAGACCGGCAACCGGACAACCGCAGGGTGGCTTTGCTCAAGAGTCTGACCACTAACAATCGCTTCTATCTCCTGGTCGACCCCGATAGCGGCCTGAAGAATGCCGATACCATAGAGTGCTTTCCCGAGGGCTCGGTGCTTGGGATTGCCTACCCTTGTCTCGAAGACGGGCTCAACGACTTTGCGATCATCCGCTCGACCTTCGAAACGCTCGACCAGTTTCCCGATGATGAAGAGCTGCGCACCGAGCTGATGGAGATCATCGCGGATGCCCAGCGCAAGCTCATCCTCCGCCTCGAGGAGTTGCGCGACCGGATCTCCGATGGCCAGGCGCATTTTCTCGGCACCGACCTGGAAGAGTTCAAGGGCCATGTCGTCAATCTGGCCACCAAGGGAGTGCCTCGCAAGACCCTGGACAGCATGATGAAGCTGGATATCTTCGAGACGGTCGCCAGCACCGAGGCCCTGCTCAAAGGCGACTTTGCCCCAGAGTTTGTCTATATCTACGAGCCCCTCCCAGAGAACCCCCTGGATGACCTTCTGGAGATGCCGCCGCGTCCGTTTATCGGGCGGATCTTTGATGATGTCCTAAAGAGCGTGCTGGCCGAGGAGAACTATGGCGACCGCCACATCTTCGACCGGAACGTCTTCCAGAAGTTCGTCGCCTTGATGTTCGTGAACTACGCCACGACAGACCCGGTCTTCTACGGCACGAACAAGGCGGATTACGGCGTGTCTGCCGATAAGGATATGGACCAAACGCCCCTTTATGTGGCGGTTGGCAAAGCCTTGCGCTTGCTGGAGCGACAGCGCCAGCAAGAGCTGCAGGGGCAGGGAGAGATCCCCTTGGAGGCCCCCTGCGCGGCTGTGGACGCGACTGAGCTTTCTCCCACAGACCAGCTGGTTCTGGCCCGGCTGCTCCCTATCTGCGACACCGCCCGGCTCCTGGTGAATCTCGACAGCGGCCGGGCGCGCGAGTGTGGCGAGCATATTCTGCGCGAGGTGCATCACCTCTTCAGCGACTTGCAGGAGATGGGCGTGGTGTCGTACGGCGCCGCCAGCCCCGTGGAGCAGGACTATCGCGACGAGTGACCGAGGGCCCAGAGCCGTGGCCATTCGTCGTGCGGCTTTGGGCGGGATGGTTTTCGCCGTGCATTCTCGGATAGGGCGGCGCTGTGGCGGCTCCACCGCGTCTCCCGTTGCAGCAGGACAGCCCCGAAGCGGCAGCGCGGATTCGTCCGGCGTGCTGCGTCTGCTGCGGCTCCGGCCCCGCCGAAGAGGAGCGACTCTCTCCCCGCTGCATTCCACAGACCGCATCGGCACCTCGCTGTGGGTTTTCTGCCTTCTTCTCTTCATGGGTGGCGCGTCCACTCCCGCCCGATCCGGACCCGGCGGTGATGCGGCGAATCCGTGGTTGATCCTCCGCGAGCCAGGTCTCGAACTCCTCTACCAGACTGGTCACGAGAGCGTGGCCCGGCGCGCGGCCCGCGCGGCCACGGCCGCTATCTGGCGGATCTCTTCCGAGTTGGGGAGCGAGCCGGACCAGCCGCTCATGCTCGTCATTCACCCGACGCACCAGGCGTTCGCGCGGGCCGTAGGCTCGCGCCGCGGACAGATGATCGTGGGGATCGCGTCTGGCGAGCGGGCGGTGGCGCACATCGATGGGAGCGGCGCGCTCGCCGATCTCGACGAGGTGATCGCGCACGAGGTGGCCCACCTGCTCCTCGCGCAGGCGGTGGGCGGCGCGCGCGTCCCCCGGTGGTTTGACGAGGGCTACGCGGAGCACGCGTGCGGCAGTCTCGAGTGGGCCTCGCGGGAGCTACTCGCGGATCACCTGGAGATGGGCCGCCTGGCTTCCCTGGACGAGCTTTCGGATAGCTTTCCGCGCGATGGGCAGGCTGCCGCCGTGGCGTATGCCCAGAGCCACGCCCTGGTGGCTTACCTTCTGCGCGAGGCGCCCGCCGGCGCGCTCCCGGAGCTGGCCCGGCGCCTGCGCGCGGGCGAGAAGTTCGAGAACGCGGTGATCGCCGCGACCGGGATGTCCGTTTCCGCCTGGGACGAGGCGTGGCGGCGCGATTTTCACGGGCCCTCGCGCTGGTACCCGTGGATCGCCTTCCTGGCGGGCGCCAGTGGGATCGCGATGTCGCTTCTCTGTCTGCTGGCGTACCGGGCGATCCGGCGGCGTACCGAGGCACTGGATGAGGGGGATGAGTATG